>JAEXUB010000252.1 GCA_023453125.1 Bacteroidota bacterium | reverse complement strand
GGACAAGATCGAACTCACAGGTTGCCAATCTTGGCGATACAGGGGATAGCCGCTTAGGTTGGACAAGATCTAATTCACAGGTTGCCAATCTTGGCGATACAGGGGACAGCCGTTTAGGTTGGACAAGATCGAATTCACAGGTAGCCAATCTCGGTGATACAGGCGACAGCCGTTTAGGTTGGACAAGATCTAACTCACAGGTTGCTAACCTCGGCGATACCGGCGACAGCCGCTTAGGCTGGACAAGATCTAACTCACAGGTTGCTAATCTCGGCGATACCGGCGACAGCCGCTTAGGTTGGACAAGATCTAACTCTCAGGTTGCTAATCTCGGCGATACCGGCGACAGCCGCCTTGGTTGGACAAGGTAAGAGAAAATAATGTTTATTTTCCATAAATTAAGGCCTTCATAAGAAGGCTTTAATTTTTTAAATGGAGAATGAGTGGAGTTGAAAGGCAATTTCTATTTTTGCGGTAAAAATAAATTTGGTTCAATGTTATTTATTTTATTTATGCTTTTCATACCTCAAATATCGTTTCCGCAGGCTAGCTGGCTTCAAAAAGAGTCGGAAAACTTTATTATCATCTACAAGCCCCATCACGCTTATCTGGCTGATTATCTTATTTCGAGTGCAGAGAAATCATATTCAAAGCTAACCGGCATCTTCGGCAGTAAACCTTCAGAAAGAATAGTTTTAAATACATTTGACCTATATGATTATGGATTTGGGGAGGCTACCTCAATACCCCAGAATTATATTCATATAGAAATAGAGCCATTCGAAGCCGGGTACGAAAATATACCATACAATGAAAGGTTTCAGTGGGTAATTAACCACGAGCTTGTGCATATATTCTATAATGATCAGGCAAACAGTACCGAAAGGGGAATGAGGTCAGTTTTTTCAAAAACGGCACCGGAACAAAGCCAGCCTGTTACATCACTTTTCACAATTTTAACCAATTACAACAGATTTTCTCCAGTATGGCATCAGGAGTCGATTGCCGTTTATCTGGAAACCTGGCTGAGCGGCGGTTTCGGCAGAGTTCTTGGAAGTTTTGACGAAATGTATTTCCGTTCACTTGTCCTTGAAAATAAGGAGTTGCTCTCTTTGTCCGGTATTAGTTCAAGAATTCCTGTAAACTCATTCCTGATGGATATGGAGTACTATCTTTACGGTACAAGATTCGGTGCCTTCCTGGCAGCTAAATACGGCAATGAAAAGTTTCTTGAGTGGTACCGGACTTCTGGAGAAGCATTTTACAATAGTTACCGGAATAGATTCGAAGAAATTTTTGGATTAGCCATCGGGGATGTTTGGAGAGATTTTACTGATGCAGAGATTGAATTCCAGGAAAAAAACATAGCCCGTTTAATGAGCGAAAAAGTAACGCAGATTAAGTACCTTTCAGCAATACCGTTAGGATGGGTTTCTACCCCTTATTTCAGCCCGGAAAAAGGGGAGATTCTTTTTGCCTACCAAAGGAAGGACCATCTGGCTTCAATTGGAGCGTTGAACCTGAAATCAATGGAATTTAAGGACCTAGAGACTCTGCCGACTCCGGGAATGAGCCAGGTTTCATCTACTGCATTCGATCCAGCCAATGGGATTTTTTATTTTACTACAAACAATAATCAGCTCTTCAGAGACCTGAATGCCCTTAATATTAATACCGGGAAAGTTAGTCCTGTGATGGAAGATGAAAGAACAGGAAATATTACTCTTGATTGGACAAATAAAACAATTTGGGGGGTAAGACATAATGCCGGAGAGGTTTCTGTGGTTTATTCAAAACCCCCATACAAAGAATTTTTAATTTTGAGGAGTTTCCCTGTTGGAGAAGAAATCTATAATCTTGCTGTAAGTCCCAATGGAAGACAGCTTGCCGCCGTGATGCATAAGACATCAGGGGAACAGAGCTTATTAATAGTAGACCTTGAAAACCTGCAAAATGTAACGCCGGTTTATTCCGCAGGCAATCCGGAGAACCCTTCCTGGAGCAGCGACGGAAAGAGGATCTATTTCAATGCGGCAGTAAATGGAGTTTCCAATATTTTCCTCTATTCTCTCGAAGAAAAGAGCTGCCGGGCCGTTTCTCATTCGATAAAAGGATTATTCAGGCCCCTCGAAATAAATGACGACACACTTTTCGCGTTTGAATTTTCCTCCGAAGGATTCATGCCGGTTCTTTTCAAGTCCGGCCTCATTAATAGACTGCCTGCCATTGAATACCTCGGACAGTCGGTAGTTGATAAGAATGAGAAGATTAAGGATTATCTGGTAGAAGTTGCGCTGCCGGATTCCAATATGGAATTGAAAGAGGAAGAATATTCGGGCATCGGAAATATTAAGGTGCAGTCTTTTGTTCCTGTGGTTTCCGGATTCCAGTCATCAGTTGTAGCGGGGATTTTCAGCAGGATTGCAGACCCTCTTCTCTACCATGATTTCTCAATTGAGGCCGGGTATACAGTAAAGTCTGAAAACAATTTGCTTCCCAAATATCATCTAAGGGCAAAGTATGAATATAAAAAGGAATTTTCTTTAGGAATAAACTACAATGCCCCCGATTTTTATGATCTTTTCAACAAGCGCAAAAGAGGCCTTGCAGGGGAGAAATATTATATCGGTTCGCAGCATTATTTAATTTATGATAATCCTCTAAAGATGAAACTTACCAATGAGATAGCATTATACCGGGGGATAGAAAGATTTACAGATAACCTTATTCCCGTTTCGCAGCCCGATTTTGCGGTAGCACAGTCAAATTTTAATATCCGCAATTACCGGCGCAGCATTGGAAGCAGCGAATTTGAATATGGGGATGAATTTGATCTATCGGCAGTATTTTTCGCTTCAACCTGGGATAAGCCTCAATATTCTGCACAAATATTCGGCGGCTGGAATAAACTGTTGAACTGGATAGCTCCTCATAATACCTTATCTTTAAGGATTAATGCAGGCTACCTTTTCAAGAACGATAACCATCTGCAGTCCCGCTTCTTTATTGGAGGATTCGGCAACAGGGAAGTTGAAAATGCGGATGTAAAGCAGTTCCGGAAGCCGTTTATGTTCCCCGGAATAGCGGTTTATGATCTTGTATGCGATGAATTCGTAAGGTTCACAATTGAGAATATTCTTCCTCCGTTGAAGCTGGAAGGGGCAAATATAGGCTCCCATTACCTTAATTATATTGAATTATCCCTCTTTTCACAGTCATTAATTAGTAATTCAAACAGCGGAAAATACTGGATTAATGGAGGGGGACAGATTAATTTTGTGTTTAATCATTGGTTCAATTACGAAACCACTCTCTCATTAGGCGCCGCTAAGGCCTTTTCGGAGGGGAAAAATGAATTTGATTGGTTTATTTCGATAAAGTTGCTTAAAAATTAAACTTTTTTATATTGTATACGATAATATTATAGGGTATTGTATTTTTTTTGAGAAAGGGAAAGATCTGTGGAAAAAATGCTCTCATTTAATGAAGTGCTGAACATCTATCTTGATGAAGGGCAGATCAACGATTTTATGAGAAGCCCGGCATTCGATAAGAGCAGCGCTCCAATCGAGAATGTTAATCTCCTCGATCCTCAGTTTATTGTATCCCGCAGAATACAGATTGAAAACCTTATAACTCTTACCGAAGGGGAACTCCCTAAAGTTAAATACGTAGATCTTTATATAATGCTGGCCAAGCAGTCAATAAATCTTGGGCTTCTGGGGCTTGCCGAAGATATATTAGGTATACTTTTAAGGAAAATAGAAAGTGTTGAAAAACTGAAGGACTATATTGCAACCGCACATTTCTATCTGGGGGAAATTTTCTTCAGGCAGGGATATTGGAAAAAAGCAGAAGGTACTGTAAATAAAGCTAAAAGAATTTACCAGTCCGAGAAAAACCGGACCGGAGTATTCAAATGCGAAAACCTTCTAGCGGCTGTTTTGGGAGAGAAGGGGGATATGCAGGCCGCCCTGAAATGTTTCAATAAGGCAATTCAGAGTATTAATCCTAAAAAAGAGAAGTATCTTCAGGCAATGGTAGAATCCAATTTGGGGGTTTTGTACCAGGCGCTGCACAATTTTGATGAATCAATTTCATATCTCAATAGGGCGCTCGTTTATTTTGAACAGATAAATGATCTTTCCCGCATTGCAGAGCTTAAATATAATATTGCCAACCTTTATTATTTCAAAAAAGATTATTATGAAGCAATTAACAGGCTCGATGTAGCAATAAATGCCGCTTCGGCCGCCGAGAACCTTTCTATGCTCTGCCTCTGTATGGTTACTAAGTCCGATTGTTATGTAAATCTGAACGATCTTACACTTGCTAATGCGCTTATCAATTATACAATGGAGGTAAGCTGCAGAATTAATGACAGGCTATCTATTGCTGAGGTTTATAAGATTAAAGGAAAGATTGAGCTGGAACAGAGGAATCTGGATTATGCCGAAACTCTTCTGTTGACAAGCCTTAGATTAAACAGGGAGCTGGAAAATAAATATAATATTGCAGAGACTTATTTAAGTCTTTCAAAATTATACAAAATGAAAAAAAATGGTAAAAAATCGGCCAAATACCAGATTATGGCACTGCTCTATTTCAATGAGGTAAATATTCAGACGGATGCTGAGAAAGTCCTTAAGGGGTAACAGGGGTTAAGCGGATAAATGAAGTTTTCCGATTTCAAAAAAGATTCAGTAAAAAAAGAACAGCAGTTTGGCAGTTCTGCCAATCAGCGTTATAAAGATTTAGATTCCATCCTTAGCGTAGTTAAAAATATTAACAGCACCATTGAACTTGACGACGTTCTTGCCGTAGTACTTACCCATGCAATTGAAATCAGCAGTGCCGAGAGGGGCTTTATTGTTCTCGTGAATGATTCAGGAGGGCTTGAGTATAAACTGGGACTTGATGAAAAAGGGAACAGGCTTCCCGAAAAATCATTTAAAATAAGCCAGACTGTAGCTGAGGATGTATTCAGGACCGGTAGAAGCAGATTTATTGAAGGGGCCCAGAATGAATCGGGTTATAACCCATCTAAAAGCATACTGGAATTATCGCTACAGACAATCTTATGCGCACCCCTCATAACCGAAAACAGGAAAATCGGCGTTATTTATGTCGATAATAAAAAAATAACTAAAATAAAGAGCCGTGAAGTAACTTTTACGTTCGAAATCCTTGCTGAGCACGCCTCTACAGCAATAAGAAACGCACAGCTTTTCAAGAATATAAAAACGGCAAAGAAAAAATCGGAAATTTCGCAGGACCTGAAACTTGAATTCATGGCGCAGATGTCGCACGAGGTAAGGACCCCTCTTAATACTATAATTAATTTTTCCCATTTGTTAAAGGATGAGCTCGGAAACGGGGTGCCCCCTGAAATAAAATCGAGTCTTGACCTTATTGAAAGCTCGGGCTTGAGAATAATTAAATCCTTCGATCTTCTTCTTAATATGGCAGAATTGAAGACAGGAACTTATGAGTTTACTCCAAAGAACCTGGATGCGGTAAAAAATCTTCTCAATCCGGTATTTAATGAATACAAAAATCTGGCACGTGATAAAAAGCTTGATTTTAAGATAATACAAAAAACAGAAAGGACTGAAATAATAGGGGATGAATATACGCTTCTATTATTAATTAATAACATCATTTCAAACGCCTTAAAATTCACAATTACGGGGAGCATTACCATAACCATAGAAGAGATTAAGGAAATAAACAAGCTATCACTGGAAATTAAGGATACAGGAATTGGTATTGCCTCAGATCATCTTTCTTTTATTCTTGGAAGTGAAATTAAGCTGAAAAATCAGAAGAACGATAAACCGCACGGCGAAGGCATTGGATTAATACTGGCCCGCAAATATGCCGAAATGAATAATGTTGAATTAAATATTTCCTCTCAGAAGGGAAAGGGCACCACAGTAACCCTCCTTATTGAACTCGTTTAAGCATTTCTTATAAACCCCGATAGAATAATCCGTTATTAAGTGTCGCATTTTGATACTGTATCTTAATTTATGACACCATTTCTTAGTGATCTCAAAATCAGTCAAATAGTGAGACATTGCAGATAATTTTTCAGCAAAAAAACTAATCAGGAAAAGAAAAAAGAAAAACAAGTGTAAAAATATTTTACACTCTACTTTATAAATAAACATTCAAATAATGTGAAATTGAGTTAAAAACGCATATTCACTCCAGCTATGTAGCAATTTCCCTAAAATTTCAGCCGCTCTTAACGATAATTGAATGGGTGCTTTATATCTCATTCTGGGATAGAAAATAAGGACAAATAAGTACCCTTAAAAAGAGTTGGTACGATTATTGACCAAATAGTTGAAAATTAACATTATGGGGCGGCGTCATGAAAAAAGTTCTTTTACTCTTACTGGTTGGATTGTTTTTAGCTTCATGTTCCGAAAAAAATCTTTTAACTGATTCTGAATCTAAAAAAGAAGTATCATTCCTGAAACTTCCTGCTGCCGATAGCAAATTGGCAAGGAATGTAAGTTTCAGCGCAATCATTGACGGCCAGAGCGGGGGACAGATTCCTATCTATCATTCTTACGAAACTGCAGAAGGTAAGACAGTTACAATTTCTGGAAACCTGGATATTCCCGCCAATGCATTTGAGGGGACAAAAAATATTGTAATTAATTTGGATGATGAATACGCGGTTATTGATTTCTCGCCAAGCCCTACTCATTTTGCAATTCCATTGAGACTTAATCTTTTTTACAGCGGGCTTAATCTTCAGGGTCTCGAAAAGGGGAAGGTTAATTTCTTTTATATAAGCGACGACGGAAACATTTTTGAGCTTATTAAATCGCAGAATAACGTTTTCAATCCTCAAAGCGGCACAATCGGTACCATTAAAGCAGAATTAAATCATTTTTCACGTTTTGGATGGGTTATCTAAGAGGAATGCTATGTTAAATTTATCAAAAACTTTGACCGAAAATTACTCGCTCCTCATAAAGGAATATATGGGGGATGATATGCAAAGCGCGGATTATGCATTCCGTCTTATGGAATCTCCTGCAGCCGATTTTTCGGAATTGTGCGGCCTTTTCAAGAGCAAACTCATTCATCACACCTATATAGATCTTCTTTTGAGTATGGGGCAGGGGGCAGTTAAGCTTGGAATTACAAAAGCGGCTGAAGAGATATTTGAAAGAATTATTGAAGAAACTGCTGATGATGAAAAACTGATTGATTACACCGCAAATGCAAATCTTGAACTTGGCAAGATTCTGGCTCAAAGATTTCTTTGGAAAGAAAGCCTTGTTAAGATCGGGGCTGCTAATGAACTCTATATAAGAGAAAAAAATTACAAGAGCTCTTTTTTCTGTGAAGCGTTAAGCGGACTTATATTCGAGGAAATCGGCGGATATCCGAATGCAAGAAAGCATTTTGCAAACTGCCTTATGCTTGTTAACGATAAAAACGAAAGCGATAAAATGGGATTTGTTTTTTCCAATCTCGGACTTCTTGAATTTTACCAGAATAATCTTGAAAGCGCAATTTCTAATTTCCGCAGAGCTGAAATTTATTATCAGAAATCGGATAACAAACAGAAAGTGCTTGAACTGAAGTATAATTTAAGTCTGCTTTATCTGCTTGTTAAGGATTATAATAATGCATTCAGGGAGATTGAAGAGACAATTTTCAGCAGCGGCTTTAAAGGCTATTTCGGCGCTAATGAAAAAATATATGTTAATAAAGTGAAGCTGTTTATTGACAGAAATGATTTTTCTTTCACTATACCGCTTAGTCACAACAGCTTCGACTTATACGGGTTCCGCGCTTCAAACGATGTGGTAGAATATATTTATCAGCTTAAGACGGCTATAAGCAGCAATGTGAATTCCGTATTTAAAGAATTTCCGGGCGGTTTTAATACGGCTCAAAAAACCAGAAGTTCAATTACAATAATCTAATTGACGGAGTAATGATGAAGTTTTCCGAGTTTCGTAACAGTCATTCAATGGAACAGAGGTTTTGCTTTAATCCCCAGGCGGGAGAATCTAAAGTAAGGGACCTGGAACTGATTCTGAGTGTAATAAAGAATATTAACAGTTCCCTTATTCTGGAAGATGTATTAAATCTCGTTCTGACCAATTCCATTGAGCTAACCGGGCTTGAGAGAGGATTTATAGTTCTGAAGAATCAGGAGGGAATTCTCGAATACAAGCTTGGTATGGATGCCAAAGGGCTTGTTCTGCCGGAACATTTCTTTAATATCAGCAATACTGTTGTTGAAGAGGTATTCCGCACCGGACAGTCAAGGTTTATTGAAGGCACACAAAGCGATTTCGGAGGATTTACCAGCAAGAGCATTCTGAATCTGTCGCTGCAGACTATTCTCTGCGCGCCCCTCATTATAAATCAGAACAAGATCGGGGTGCTCTATGTGGACAGCAAATATCTGAAAAAAATAAGAAACAAAGAGATCATATATACATTCGAAATACTCGCGGGGCAGGCTGCAATTGCAATCCATAATGCCCAGCTGTACGAAGAATTAAATACAGCAAAAGACGAAGCCGAAAAATCGGATAAGCTTAAATCCGAATTCCTTTCCCAGATTTCTCACGAAATCCGAACTCCAATTAATGCGATCCTGAATTCGACTTCTCTCATAAAAGAAGAATTCGATAAAAATCTGAACAAGAGCGAATATTCAGATTTCTTTGAGATCACCGAATCGGCCAGCAGAAGAATAATCAGGACAGTTGAGCTGGTTCTTAATATGTCACAGGTTACAACCGGTACCTATGTTGCCAATAAAAAAGAATTGAATCTTCTTGAAGATGTGCTCGATAATTTATTTTATCAGTTCATTCCGATGGCAGTAGCAAAGAATCTCCGTTTTAATGTAAACCTTAATACCGAAGATACCCATTTGTCCGCCGATGAATATTCTCTTATTCAGATATTCAACAATCTTTTTGATAATGCCGTTAAATATACCTCGGAAGGAGAAATAAATATAACTGTAGACAGGACCGGCGACGATGAGCTTTTCGTATCGGTTAAAGATACAGGTATAGGAATATCCAGAGAATTTCTCCCTCACCTTTTCAATTCCTTCTCGCAGGAATATCAGGGGTATACGAGAAAGTTCGAAGGGAACGGGCTGGGACTTGCACTGGCCAAAAAATATTGCGAAATTAACAATGCGGATATAATTGTAGATTCTACAAAAGGAATCGGCTCTGAGTTTACTGTAGTTTTTAAGCGTTAATTTAATTTTGCATTATTTTGAAAACAATACCGGAAAACTATGATAAGCAAAGCCCTGGTAGTTGACGACGATGAAATGATACTAAACTTTTTAAGCACATTGCTTATAAAGAAGTTCGGTTTAAAAGTTGCCACCGCTAAAGACGGTTATGAGGGGCTTGAGGCTCTCCGAAACGATAAAATTAATATCGTATTCCTTGATATTATGATGCCAAAAATGGATGGAGTGATGTTTTTGGAAACAATGAGGAGCGATAAGCAGTTTGACCATATACCGGTTATAGTGGTAAGCGCCGTTAACCAGAAAGAAACAATTGCAAAATTATTGAGCCTTGGAGTCAAGGATTATATCCTGAAACCTTTAGAATTTTTGAAGGTTACCGAAAGGCTGAATGATATCTTCTCGAAGTACGATTAATCCTGCCTTAATGCTTTCCTGACTATAATTTCCAATTCTTTAAAGTCCTTTTCAGGCAACGGCGTAAGAGGTGTTCTTATTTCTCCCCCCTGATATCCTGCAATATCCATCGCCTTTTTTAATCCGGCAACACCGTATTTTGCCGTAACTGCCTTGTTAAGTTCAAGAAGGGAATTCTGAAGCGAGAGAGCTTCAGTATGTTTTCCATCAAGAAGGAGATTTTGTATTGCAACGCAATTATCCGGGGCAACATTGGCAAGTGCAACAATTCCCCCTTTAGAACCTGCGCTTAGCGCGGGATATAATACCGAACCGGTTCCGGTGAAGACTACGAAATCCTCAGGGACTGATTTTATCAATTCCATCATATGAACAATATTCTCGGTACTGTCTTTAATCCCCACTATATTCTTATGTTCAGCAAGCTGCGCGGCAGTAGAAGGAAGGATATCTATTCCTGTGAATTTGGGAACATTATAGATAAAAACAGGAATAACGGAATTATCTGCTACAGCAGTAAAATAATTCACTATTGCATTGTGGTTCATCTGTGATTTATAATAAGAAGGAGTAAGAACAAGAGCAGCCTTAGCCCCTACTTTCGCACATTCATTGGTAAGATGAATAGTCTCTTTTACGGAATCGGAACCGGTGCCAGCAATAATTATTTTGTTTTCCGCCGCAGATTCAGCACTTACCCTAACGAGTTCAATTTTTTCTTCCCTGGTGAGGAATACAGACTCCCCGTTTGAGCCTAGGACCACATATCCCCTTAATTCTGTTTTATTAAAACGGTCAATATTAAAACGAACTTTGCCGAAATCAATTTCTTCATTATAAAAGGGTGTAGGCAGGGGAGGATAAATTCCGTTGAACATATTATGTCTCACTTAAAAATATTTTTAATTACGAACAGCATATTAGCGGGGCGTTCAGCAAGGCGGCGCAAATACCACGCATACCAGCTTTGACCGTAGCTTATTAATACTCTAATTTTTTTTCCCTGTGAGGCAATCTGCTTCTGTGTGATTGTTCGGATACCGTAGAGCATCTGGATTTCGTATCTGTCAGCCGGGGAATCAAGCTTTAAAGCTTCCGCCTGGATCAGGTTGACTAAATTCATATCGTGCGTGGCAAAAGCAGCCTTAATCTCATTATTCTTAAGATGTTTTAGAAGCATAACAGAGAGCTTAAGATAGTTTGAATCAATTTCCGGTTTATTCCTTATTGCCACATTTTCCGGCTCTCTGTAAGCCCCTTTAACCAGGCGTATATTCGCGTTTATTTTCAGAAGCCGGTTAAGGTCTCCTTCGCTGCGGTGCAGGTAGGCCTGTATGCACAACCCAACATTAGTGTATACTTTCTTGAGCCTCTCATAAAATTCAACAGTTGTTTCGGTATAGCTGCTTCCTTCCATATCAATCCAAACAATTCTATTTAACGGGAGGGCTTTTTTGATAATCCTTACAATGTTTTTATGGGTCTCCTCAATTGAAAGATCGAAACCTATTTGAGTGAGCTTAACCGATATTTCGCCATTAATACCGGCAGATTCAATATCATCAATAAATTTAAGATAATGCTCAGTAGTCTCGTGGGCTTCAAGAAGTGAAGTAATATTTTCGCCGAGTTTTGTAAAAACCACGGGAATATTTAAAGAATCCAGTTTTTTTGCAGCCTCAAGAGCATCTGAGGAGAGTTCACCCGGCATAAATTTTTTAACCGCCTTTTTTACAAATTTATAGCGGGGAAGGTTGTGTTTTAACCATTCATTTTCGGAACACCATAATAGAAAGCTTCTAAAAACTGACACTTGGCGCCTTTCTTTTTATTTTATATAAATTAATTCCTTTTGAGGCTCCGAAAGCCATTCGCATCCGGATTCTGTTATCAATACCATTTCTTCAATTGAAGCAATTCCATAGCCTGCTACGTTCAGCCTCGGTTCAATAGTAAACACCATTCCTTTTTCTAAAAGTTCAAAAGGCTTATTTGCATATTTCTCCCAGGCGGGACCAAGAAGTGCCGTGCCGTCGTGTGCATACATACCAACCTGATGCCCTAATCCGTGCGGAAATTCATCAAAGCAGTTATCTACAATTACTTTTCTTGCAATTGTATCGATATCCAATCCTTTTTTACCCGGCTTAATGGCATCTTTTGCATCCTGCACAGCCTTTACAATTGTATTGAATCCTTTAAGAACTTCTTCTGGCGCTTTATCCTCGCCCGGGCGAAGCACATAGAAATTACGCTGAAGGTCGGAACAATAATTATTTACCTTTACTCCGAAATCGATATTAATCAGATGTCCCGGCATAACTTTCTGATCAGATGGTGCATAGTGGGCCTGTGCGTTGTCGGGGCCTGAGAAAACGGCAGGGCAGGTTACCTCTTCCCAGGCGTATTCAAGCCCTCTTCTTTTGACTTCGGAATGCATAAATGAAGCTATTTCTTTTTCTGTAACTCCCGGTTTAATGAATTTTGAAACCATAGAGAAAATATCCTGAGCCTGGGCTATTGCGCCTCTTATATTGCCTACTTCATAATCTGTCTTTCTCTGTCTTAGAGCCGAGACAATTTTTTCCGATGAGATGAGACGGTTCTCGAATCCGAGAGGCTTAAGCACTTCCAGAAGAGTCAGGTACATGCCGTATGTAATGCCGTCGCAGATTTCGCTTCCAATAGAATAGTTTATCGCTATCTGCGCCGGATTCAATTTCTTTAATAGATTTGTCAGTGGCTCCTTAAATCCCGACACGAATCCTGTTACTTCATTATATGCGCCGGTATCTTCAATTGTCCTTTTATCATACTGTCCTAC
>JAEXUB010000249.1 GCA_023453125.1 Bacteroidota bacterium | reverse complement strand
GTACCGCGCTGATGGAATTTAAAACGAGAAAGAATATTATTTACAGAATTAAGAGAGAAACTGTCTGCACTTACGAGATGGACGATACTCCCCCGTTTTTAATGAATGACCAGGCTCTTAATATTGCAATCGGGCTCGGTCTAATGTATGAATGCAATATTGTAGACGAAATTCATATTGCTCGAAAGCAGTATCTTGACGGAAGCATACCAACCGGCTTCCAGAGAACTGCGATATTTGCCCTCGACGGAAAGATTCCCTACAAGGGAAGGGAAATAAGCATAGTTCAGCTTTCAATTGAAGAGGATTCCTGCCGCGAAGTATCTGACATAGGGCACAGGAGAGTCTATTTAACTGACCGACTTGGAATGCCTTTGATTGAAACAGTTACCGGTCCCGATATGCGTACCCCGTTTGAAGTGGCAGATGTAGCTCATATATGCAGCAAGCTGGTCCGGAGTACCGGAATGGTAAGAAGAGGCGCCGGCGCCGCGCGCGAGGATGTAAACGTATCGGTAACAGGGGGTACGCGAATTGAAATTAAAGGAGTCCCCAAGATAGACAGAATTCCTCTTCTTACTTATAACGAGGCAATGAGGCAGTGGAATCTGCTTAGACTTAGAGAGGAACTTCACAGAAGAGGAATTACAAAAGATACATTTACCGCGAAGGATTATGATATTACCGGACTGCTGAAACATATTCATTACCAGCCGGTTAAAGACGCAATTGACAAAAAACTTAATATCCGCTGCGTTGTACTAAAGGGTTTTCACGATCTTCTTCACTGGCAGACCCAGACAGACACCTATTTTTCAAGAGAAATTGCAGACCGCGTAAGGGTTATTGCCTGCCTTACCACAATACCGAATATAATTCACAGCGACAGCAAGGGGGAAACACTCACATCATCGCAGTGGCAGAAAATAAAGAAATTTACCGAAGCTTCGGACGATGATACAATGGTTCTTGTATGGGGAGATAAAGAAGATACCGATACAGCTGTTAAGGAAATTATCATCCGCGCACGCGAGGCGACTATAGGAGTTCCATCGGAAACCCGCCAGGCATTGAGCGACGGGACAAACGGATTTGAAAGAATTCTTCCGGGCGCAGACAGAATGTATCCCGATACCGACCTGCCTCCTTTGAAAGTAACTAAAGAGAGAATAGAGAAGATAAAAGCTCCTCTTCCTCCCCATTACTGGAAGAGGGAAGAATGGTATAAATCACTCGCAGTCCCGAAGGATGTAATTGAAGAGCTTTCAATATCCCGTTTTGCCCCTCTGTTTGAGTTTCTTGTAAAGGAATGGAATATTAATCCTGTTCTTGCATCTGTTGCGCTTATTGTTTATCCGAAGAGGCTTAAGAAAAAAGGAATTGATCCGGAGCTCTATACCGAGGAACTTTTAAAGGATATTTTCAACGCGTACAGGGAAGGGTATCTTTCAAGAGACGGTATTCTCCCGGCAATGGAAGAGGGGGCAAAGAATTCAAGATTCGACTTGAATTCACTTCTCCCGAAAATATCGGAAAAGGAAATTGCGGAAGCCGTTAAAGATTCAACCCATAAAATAAATCTGATGAAACTTTACGATGAAAAAAACAAAAGCAAACTCCTTATGCAGTTCGTTATGGAGAAAGTAGGCAGAAAAATTAATGGTGCCGAAGCCGCTAAAATTACCGGTTATAATAAGGAGGGGAAATAATGGCTGACGATCTTTATAAAGGATATAAAGGGGAAGCCCTTGAAACTCTTAAGAAATTTGAAGCCCTTGTGTGGAGCGATGTTGAAATTATTACGGGCGACGGAAAATATAAGGGAATAATCCTTCCCCGCTCCGAGACTGCCGACCAGTATCACATTGTTTTAAAGATCAGGGTAGGATACAACATCGGCATTGCCGCGGCAAAGGTTAAGGATATAAAAATTGAAGGAAGAAAAGAGGCGCATTACAAGATTCCCGAAAAGGAATTTCCGGTTGACCCAAAGAAACCGCGCGTAAAACTGCTCGGTACCGGGGGCACTATTGCAAGCAGGCTTGATTACCGCACCGGCGCGGTTATTCCCGCATTCTCTCCCGGCGAGCTCTACGGCTCAGTGCCTGAACTTGCCGATTACTGCAATCTTGAGACTGAAAAACTATACGGAGTATTCAGCGAGAATATGGGACCCGACCAGTGGATTGGAACAGCGCAGGCAATCGGAAGAGAAATTGAAAAAGGGGGTGAGGGAATTGTTATTGGGCACGGTACCGATACAATGCACCATACTGCGGCCATCCTCTCTTTTATGGTCCAGAATTCTCCGGTGCCGATTGTAATGGTTGGCTCGCAGCGTTCGAGCGACCGCCCTTCATCGGACGCGGCGCTTAATCTTATGCACAGCGTTAAGACCGCAGCCGAAAGCGATATTGCAGAGGTGATGGTTTGTATGTTCGGCCCTACTTCGGATAATTACGGACTTTTACACAGGGGAACCCGTGTAAGAAAAATGCATTCCTCATACCGCTCAACATTCAGGACAATCGGGGATATTCCCATTGCGCAGGTGAGCAGAGAAAAGATTACTCCTCTGAGAACTGATTATAAGAAACGCCGCAGGGATAAAAACGTTGTAATCAATACTGCGTTCGAAGAAAAAGTGAGTATTGTTTATTATTATCCCAATATGAAGCCCGATATTATAGATTCTCTTATAGATAACGGCTATAAGGGAATTGTTATTGCGGGCACCGGATTAGGACACGTTAACAAGCCTCTCTATCCCGCGCTCAAGAGAGCATTCGATAAGAATATTGCGGTTTATATGACGGTACAGACACTCTGGGGCTATGTGCAGATGTATGTTTATGATACCGGCAGGGATATGATGGAAATAGGAGTAATACCGGGGGCCAATATGCTTCCCGAAGTAGCGTATATGAAACTCTGCTGGGCTTTGGGACAGACCAGCGACCGGGAAGAAGTAAGAAAGATAATGATGAATCCTATTGCCGGCGAAATTACCGAACGGGAGCCGAGCAATGGATATCTGATATACCAGGGGGGAATTCCGGAAGTTGAGGATTTCATCTCGAAGTATATGAAGTAAAAATATTTTTTCGGCATCAGGATTTAAAACAGAAAAGCGCCTCAAAGGCGCTTTTCCGCAACAACTATATCTTGCGGGTAAATCAGTTAGAGTAGATTGGGTATAGAGGAGTTTCTTCAATTTTTCCGTATGTGAACTGATTGTAGAATTTTTCTGCGACTCTCTTAACACGGTCGCTGCTGTTGTATAATGCCGTTCTTCCGACCATGTAAACTCCCTGCTCGTCCCCTATTCTAATAAGGGAGAGTGCGGCGATAATTCTTGATTCTTCGCATTTTTCATCGCGCATCATTTTCATTAATGGCAATACTGCTTTTTCCGACTTGAGAAAACCGAGGTAAGTAGCTGCGCTTGCGCGGACCCCTTCGTTATCGGATGCAATTCCATCCAGGTAGCATTTTTCAATTACATCTTTTGTAACGCGCGGGCTGTTGAAGAATTTAGGGCCGATTGCAAATGTCTCTGCTGTTAGCAACAGCGCAAATAGAACGAACAAAGTTAATCCTAACCGTCTCATGACAGACTCCTTCTTTAACTGATTTTTTTGTTGACTTATTTTTAAGAACAAACAAAAATCAAAAGGCGCCTTTTAAATCTCTGTTATTTCCGCTTTCATTATTTAAGACGACGGAAGTTTTATAAGGTTGCATGGTTTTAACGATGGGGATGAAATTTTACCCTAATTTAACAAACATTAACAAAAGCATTGATTTTATTGCTCCGAAAAGCCTTTTTTTGAACCAAAAAGGGGATATTATGAGGGTGCCGTTCATAGTCTTTTATGACCGTTCGTGTAATTGCAGATATTAATGAAAAAAAAGAAGGGAACCGCTGCGGAACATTTATAATAGGCACAAAACAGGAAGCGCCTTAAAAGGCGCTTCCAGTTAACTATAATGCTTATCTGCTTTTCAAAATCTGCATTGCGTAGAATTTAGGGGAGAGATTTTCCCCGGTTGCCTGTTTTATAAGAGAATCCCATTTGTATTTTGCGCCGTGCGAAAAGAACTCTTCAATAAAATATTTACCGAGCGATGCATTGCTCAGCCTACCGGAATAATTTCCTCCGTTTTTATTGAGAAGGAAATAATGGAACTGGGACGCGAGCAGTTCGCCGAGCATATAATTATGATAATAAGCGGGATAGAGGGCTACGTGAATCTTTGATGCCCAGTCGGGTTCATCCCTTCCCTCTGGCTTCTTAATCATCTGGTATTTCTCTACCAGAGACCACCAGAGCGCATTAAGATCCTGCAATGGATTTTCATACATGCTCTTTTCGAAACGGAACATAACCTGCACCCAGCGGGAGAATACAAGCTGCTCAAGCCTGAATGAGTTAAAGCAGTCCGCCGCAATTTTATTTTTTTCTTCATCTGAAATTCCCGTCATTATCTGAATCCATTCAGGATCGGCAGCCATTCTTCCAAAGAACATAGCAATGGCTTCCGTTGCAAAGATATGCGCGTGAGTGCGCAATTCCCAGGGGAGGCTCCTGTCTATGAATTTATCATACACGGCGTGACCGTATTCGTGGAGCATTGTCCCCATCCATTTATAATTCGGCTTTACGTTGCAGACAACCCTTATATCGCCGTCCCTGTCAATATCTGTGCAGTATGCGTGCTGATATTTGCCCGGTTTTTCGAACAGGTCGCTCTTTTCAATCAGGTCGTC
>JAEXUB010000069.1 GCA_023453125.1 Bacteroidota bacterium | reverse complement strand
GTTTCTTGTAGAACTGCTGTGCCATTGCGGCTAACTGTGTAAGATCGCTTGTTACGGCGTCTCTGTTTGAGTTTGTATTCTGAGCTGTGAATACGTTAATTCCTACTACAACGGCGATACCTACGATGATTACGCCGAGAACGATGAGTAATAACTGTTGCTGTCCCATTTGTTACTCCTTTTATTTAGTGTGTTTTTTAGTTAATTGAGAAAATGTATTGTTAATTAATTATTTTAATATCGTAACCTGGTATTTATCCCCCCGGATATTGATTTTAACCTTAACTGAATCGTTCCCCGTAACAATCTGATTTCCGGTGCCTACAATAACCACTTCGTCATCGGCTACGGTGGCAACGTAGTTTCCATTCTCGGTTTCTACAAGCTGAGCAGGAATTTTCCATCCGGTAAATGTGCGGTTTCCCCCTCCCATTGTTGTAGGCCTCAGATAATATCCCTGAGCCATTGAGGCAAGATTTACTAATTCTCCCGTTACATTGTTCCTCTTGGCTTCAACCGCGTTTACACTGAACAAAGTTATTCCGGTATAGACGGCAATCCCGACTATGATGATACCAAGAACTATTAACAATAATTGCTGCTGCCCCATAAACTACCTTTTTTAATTTTTACAGGTAATTATTACTTATTTTGTCTTATGGGAATAAGTCAAAAATCGAACCAGAACAAAATTGTAACGAACCGAGGTGTAAAATACAGAAAAAAAGATAAAAGTAAAGTAAAATTTAAATTATTTATCGGTAAACCGGTAATTTTTACCTGTAAAAGGACAAAAAAATCCCCCCGGATGATTTGTATCACTAATCATCTTCAGGGGGAAATATCAAAAAATAATTATTCTCTTACCCGAATATGGAGCTCCTTAAGCTGGGAATCATCTATATGGGTCGGAGAGTCATCCATTAGAGAGAGGCCGCTGGTTGTCTTGGGGAATGCGATTACATCCCTAATTGAATCCTTCCCTGCAAAGAGCATAACAAGTCGGTCTAGTCCGAATGCTATTCCGCCGTGAGGGGGAGCGCCGAAACGGAATGCGTTCATAAGGAACCCGAACTTTTCCTGCGCCTCTTCCTCTGAAATACCGAGCACATTAAACATTTTTGCCTGAAGCTCCGGATAATGGATTCTGATGCTTCCGCCGGCAATTTCGCTTCCGTTCATCACCAGGTCGTATGCGCGCGCCTTAACCTTGGAAGGATCGGTATCCATATAAGGAATATCCTCAACGCGCGGGGAGGTGAATGGATGGTGCATTGCGTAATAACGCTTTGTATCCTCATCCCATTCATACAACGGGAAGTCGGTAACCCATAGAAGAGCCGGTACCCCGTCCTGAGGAATAAGATTAAATTTCTTTGCAGCTTCGAGCCTTAACGAACCCATAATTGAAAGGGTCTTATATCGAACGCCCGACAGAATAAGAATTAAGTCATTTGCGGCGGCGCCTGTCTTTTCAATCAGATTCTTTTTCTCATCATCCGAAAGGAATTTTGCTATCGGGGAATCGATTCCTTCCTCTTTAACCTTAACGTATGCAAGACCGCCTGCCCCGAGCTTCTTTACAAAATCGGTTAATGCATCAACCTGGCTGCGTGAAATTCCCCCCTCCCCTTTAACGGTTATGGCGGTAATTACCCCGTTTGAATCGAGTGTATCTTTAAATACTTTGAAGCCTGTATTGCCGAAAATTTCATTGAGTGTAACCATTGGCATAGCGAACCGGAGGTCCGGCTTGTCGCTTCCATATCTCTCCATAGCTTCGTCGAATGTAAGGCGCGGAATCGGGATTGCAAGCTCGCGTCCGAGTATATCTTTAAACAATCTTTTCATCAGCCCTTCGAACATACTGTAAATATCTTCTGTATCAACAAATGACATTTCGCAGTCAATCTGGGTAAACTCATACTGCCTGTCGGCCCTTAAATCTTCATCCCTAAAGCATTTAACAATCTGGAAATAGCGGTCGAAGCCGGATACCATCAGAAGCTGTTTATAGGTCTGCGGGGACTGCGGGAGAGCATAGAATTTTCCCTTATGGAGGCGGCTCGGCACAAGAAAGTCGCGAGCCCCTTCAGGAGTGCTCTTAAGGAGAATAGGTGTTTCCACTTCAATAAAGCTCTGCTCATCAAAGTAACGGCGCACCGATTGAGTAACCTTATGGCGCAGTATAAAATTCTGCTGCATTGAAGGGCGGCGTAAATCGAGGTAGCGGTATTTAAGCCTTAGCTCCTCGCTCACATCAACAAATTCCTGAATAGGGAATGGGGGAGTCTCTGCCTCGTTAAGAATAATAAGCTTTTCAACTACAACGTCTACCAGTCCGGTAGGCATATTCCTGTTCTCTGATCCGGTGGGGCGGAGCCTTACTGTTCCCTCTACCGAGATTACAAATTCACTCCTAAGACTCTTTGCGGATGCATACAAATCCTTATCGTCCGTTTCTTCCACCACCACCTGGGTAATTCCATACCGGTCCCTGAGCTGAATAAATATTACTCCCCCCAGGTTCCTCTGGTTATCAACCCATCCGTTTAATACAACCTTTTCACCTGCGTTTGTTTCCCTTAATTCGCCGCAATTATGAGTTCTTTTATTGAATTTCATCCTGTTTCCCTGAAAATTTAAGGCAAAAATAACCAATAAACTCAGGTTTCACAAATTGAATATAACAGGGGCGCGGAAGGATTATTCCCCTTTTTAAGCTGTGTTTACCTCCTATCCGGCAATAAGAGGATAGAGGAAGAGAAGCATATAGATAAACATAAGATAGGGTATTGCCCTGTGTTCCTGCTTTTTGATTATCAGGTAGAGTATTACGGCGCAGGTAGAAATTGAAAGCAGGCAGTGGATTAGAAAGAATAATCGGGATGAATAGATTGAAAAATGGGATATGACGGTTGCAGTAAAAAAATCTGATGATGAATAGGCAATTACGAATAGTAAGTTTGCCATATTCATCACCAGAAAAAATGAAAAGAGTATTATTATTACCGGCCTTAAGTCGGAAATCCTTTTATGTCTTCCGCTCAGTTCCATTACCGGTTTACTCCTGAATTTTTTATTTGAGATAAACCATTTTTTTCATCATCATCGAAGCGCCTGTCTGAAGTTTATAGAAATAAACTCCGCTGGTTGCGCTGCTGCTTTCAACCGAGAAAAGAACCCTGTGGTTTCCGGCAGGCTTGTATTCATTCACAAGAGTTTTAACTTCCCTTCCAAGCGCGTCATATACCTGAAGCCTTACATTACTCCCTTCCTTCAAATCGTACGAAATAACCGTTGAAGGATTGAATGGATTCGGATAATTCTGATGAAGAATAAGTTCGGTTGGCAAAGATGTGAACTCTTCTACCGGATTGGGATTATTAACTGCGCCTGATAATTCTGCTAAAGACAGAATAGCAAGTTTTGCGCATTTTTCAAAAAATGTAAAATTTATATTTGCATAAGTATCTGTAGAATTATGGTAGGTGGGGTCTCCCCTCGGATCTTTTTCTATTAACAAATATGCAGGATATCCCTTTAGGTAAAACGGATAATGATCGCTACCTCCTTCCATGGTATAATTTTTTATAATAGAAGTATTTATTCCATACGAGGTATTTATTGCTACAAGATTATCTATGAGCGGCGATGTAAGCGATGTTACCGAGTATAACATTAAGTCATTAAAATTATTTCCATCGCCAATCATATCAATATTAATTACACCTTTAATTTTTTCTGAATTGGTAAATGCTTGCGCGGCATAATAATTACTACCCTGTAGTCCTTGTTCTTCACCACTCCATAATGCGTATAGAATCGTATACTTTGGATTTAATTTCGAAATTATTCTTGCGGCCTCAAGTACAGTAACAGTTCCGCTTCCGTTATCATTTGCTCCAGGTGAACCGGACACCGCATCAAAGTGTGCGCATATAATATATTTTTGATCGGGAAATTGACTTCCGATTTGTACAGCCAATATATTTCTCGCGTTCGTATTAGCCCCACCATAAGTGAAAGGCTGCTCAATTACATTTAAACCATAACTTCTTAAACGGAATTTTAAATAATTTTCAGCAGTAACTATATCATTGTGGGTGGTAGTTCTTGTAGTTATTCTATAAGTATTTCCATTCAAATTGTAATATGATGTACCGGTTAATTCTTTCAAATATTTTTTCATAGTATCTAATTTTATATCATTCGCAATTCCCTGAGCAAAGGCAGAGGAGGCAAAAATGAATAAAAAGACAATAAAAACTGTAAATTTTGGTTTCATAACTCTCCAATTTTTCTATTCGAAGTTAGAAAATATCTATCTACATAACAGTGCAAAAAATCATCCCTTATTTTAAATCACTAAGCATTTTCTCCAATTCTTCCGCAGTCAGAAATCCCACATATCTCTTAATCTCCTTTCCCTCAGGAGAGAAAAACTGGATTGTAGGAAGCGCTTTAACCGACTGTTTCTGCGCATCGATATATTCCTGATCCGAATTTACGCTTGCGGTAATCCAATCCTTGCCGAGCAGATCTACAATTATTTTATCCGCGAGGGTGGTTTTTTCAAGTTCCTTGCAGGGACCGCACCATTCTGCCCACCATTTTACAAATATTTTCTTGCCGGATGATTTCCCCGCTGCAATGGCTTCATCCAGTTTATGTATCCAGTTAAGCTGTTTTGTGCTTTTTTCTCTTACTATTTCGGGTTTCTTTTCGGCCGGTACTTCCTTTTTATCGCTGCTTTTGATAATATCAATCCGGCTTCCAGACTGGGAATAATTTATCAGCCTGAATGCCTGCTCTCCTATAAAGGAAGGCTTAACAAGGGGCACTCCGAAGCTTTTTGAAATTTCCTTGTCGCTATTTTCATTCTCTTCAGCGATAGTCCATACATCATCGGCGGTAAAGAAGAGGTTATTATCGGCGTCAACAAGGGCAATCCGGTATTTCTTTCCCTCAACGGCTACCGTTCCTTCCATCCAGGAAGCGCGTGAAAATCGGATAACGTCGAATTCCCCCTCTTCCCCCGGCTTCGGGTAAACGTGCCAGATATTTATTCTATGGAGTATGCTGCCCTCTGCAAATTTTACCGTAACATTAATATCATTGTGCGAGACCCACATCTTCCCCCTGATGTCCTTAGCTTCCGAATCGAATGTCTCACTTATCGGATCGAATTTTCCATCCCCGTTAATATCAACAGTAAGCCGTTCCCTGTATTGGCTTGCGGCATCTTTTTTGGATAATGCGAAATGGATTTCGTTCAGGGTTGAATCCCCCGCATTTATAATTCCGAACTCCGGGTCAATAAGGGAGTTAACAGCCGGCAGACTTGTTTTCTTTAACTTTTCCGGGCAGACAGGTGAGAATTTTGCCTTAGCCCCTTTAGGACTCCAGGAAATTCCCTTTCTTGCGGCATTGGGAGCCGTCGGTTTTAATTCCCCTTTAACCGGGGTATTTTCCTGAGCGGTTAGTAGAAACGGGAAGAAAAGAAGAAATAAAAGGGAAAACTTTTTCATAAATTCCTCAAATAAACTATTTTTGTATTAGGCATACATAAAAGTTAATAAAATCCTCCCCCGCCGCAAAAAAATCTCATAAAATTAAAAATATTTTGGCATTTTAGTTGTCATTACTTATATTTTGAGTGTAAATAACAATTTTACCTAACAAACTAAGTATTAATATGCTAGACAACTCAGATATTAAGATATTATCCCTCCTTCAGAAGGACGGGCGCAAGAAAAGAAGCGAACTTGCAGAGGCAATAGGAATATCACTCCCTTCATTAAGCGAAAGATTAAACAAACTGGAAGAAGCCGGAATTATTACCGGTTATTATGCAAAACTGGATAAGAAAGCATTCGGATTTGATATTACCGCATTTATTATCGTAGTTATGGACTCGTCAAAGAATTATCCCCAGTTCTCGGAACACGTTAAAAAGACTCCCGAAATAGTTGAATGCCACGCGATTCTTGGGGAAGGCTCGCATATGATGAAAGCAATTGTAAAAGACAACAGTTCGCTCGAAGGGCTCCTCTCCAAAGTACAGTCGTGGCCCGGAGTTCAGAGAACCATTACAAGCTATGTACTCTCAACAATAAAAGAGACAACAAGTTTAAATATATTATAAACGAAAGGAGTAATAATGAGTAAAGAAAAAACACCGGCAGAAAAGGTGCTGGAGTTTGTAAAGCAGAACAATATTGCTTTCATCGATTTCAAATTTATGGATTTTCCGGGGCAGTGGCAGCATACAACAGTCCCCGCGTCACAGTTAAAGGCAGAATCATTCGAAAACGGCTTCGGATTCGACGGCTCTTCATTGCGAGGCTGGAAAACCATTCACGAAAGCGACATGCTCATTATTCCCGATCCCGAAACGATGTTTGTCGACCCCTTTATACAGGCCCCGACTCTCAGTTTAATCTGCGATGTCTATGAGCCGGCTACAAAAGAAAAATATTCCCGCTGCCCCCGCAATATTGCACAGAAAGCAGAGGCTTATCTCAGGTCAACCGGACTTGCAGATACAGTTTACTTCGGCCCTGAGGCGGAATTTTTCGTATTCGACGATGTCCGTTTCGATTCAACAGCAAACAGCTCATTCTATGTAGTGGACTCATCCGAAGGGAAATGGAATTCGGGAAGAGATGAAAATCCAAACCTCGGTTATAAGCCGAGAATAAAAGAGGGGTACTTCCCGGTTCCGCCAACAGATTCTCTTATGGACCTTAGAAACGAAATGGTGTTAAACCTTCAGAATGTAGGAATTGAAGTTGAAGCGCAGCATCACGAAGTTGCAAGCGGCGGGCAGTGCGAAATTGACCTCAGATTCCAGCCGATGATTAAATCGGCCGACCAGCTTCTGATGTTTAAATATATTGTTAAGAATACCGCGCGCGTAAACAATAAGACAGTCACTTATATGCCAAAACCCATATTCGGCGACAACGGAAGCGGAATGCACGTTCACGTAAGTCTCTGGAAAAAAGAAAAACCTCTTTTCTACGGAAACGGATATGCGGGACTAAGCGAAATGGCTCTCTATTTTATAGGGGGACTTTTAAAGCACGCAAGTTCTCTTATCGCATTTACAAATCCAACCACCAATTCATTCAAGCGCCTGGTGCCCGGTTTTGAAGCTCCCGTTAATCTTGCATATTCGCAGAGGAACAGAAGCGCCGCAATAAGAATACCTATGTATTCATCAAGTCCGAAGGCAAAGCGAGTAGAATTCCGCTGCCCGGATCCGTCTGCAAATCCTTATCTCGCATTCTCCGCAATTCTTATGGCGGGAATGGACGGCATTATGAACCGCATAGATCCCGGCGACCCGCTGGATAAAGATATCTACGATATGACACCTGAAGAGCTGAAAGATGTTCCATCAACACCCGAATCGCTTCAGGATGCATTGCGCGCACTCGCAAAAGACCACGAATATCTTTTGAAAGGGGATGTCTTTACAGAAGACGTTATTGAGACCTGGATTGATTATAAAATGAAAAAAGAAGTTAAAGATATGGCTCTCCGTCCCCATCCCCACGAATTTGAATTATACTTTGATGTATAAAGACAGCTGAGGCGGGTATCCCCCGCCTCTTTTTTTTACATCCCCCAAGCTTCGTTACTTTTAGTATATTTGCAGTATGATTAATCTAACAGATAAAATAGCTCTCCCCGATTCCGAAATTGAAATGACGGCAGTTCGGTCTCAGGGAAAAGGGGGACAGAATGTAAATAAAGTTGCCACCGCAATTCATCTCCGCTTTGATATTAATGCCTCATCTCTTGATGATGAGATAAAGGAAAGGCTTCTTCAATTACGCGACGCGCGCATATCGAAAGAGGGAATAATTGTATTAAAGGCGCAGAAGCACCGCACTCAGGAAAAGAACCGGGAGGACGCGTTAAAGAGGCTGGGGGCATTGATTGAAAAAGCTATGATTGTAAGAAAGAAAAGAAAACCAACACGTCCCGGTGCAGAAGCAAAGAAGAAACGTCTCGAGTCGAAAAACCGCCGCAGCGAAATTAAATCCCTCAGAAGCAGAGTGAATTATTAACTTATCTGTATAAGCATTCCAAAGATCAAAACCAATCTCAGTCACTTCTCGATACGTCTGACTTCCGGCAGACTACTCGAAGACCTTTTGCTTTTTGGGTTGATCTTAACCGATACCCGCAGCCTTCCCTCTGCCGTCGGGGACCATTCCCCGACGGATAATTTGCAACAGGCCGGTTGAGCTTTCTATCTTGCATAAATAACCCATCCACGGGTTAGTCGTTCTCTTAATCTCGACATCGATGCGTCTCCCCTTCCCTCCGAAGGGAAGGGGAAAAAGCTGTTACCAATGTATGTCATTAAATCCGAAAAAAGGGGATGAGTTCAAAAACTCAATTTTGCACCAATCTTTTCCTGCCGTTCACCTACCAATTCCAATGATGCGTTTAGCCCGCCCCCCGCAAGCGGGATCTTCGACTCTAAGAGGGAAGGCGGGCAGAGAAAATAATTTCATATCTCAAATGCAGCTCTGCCGGATGGGTGCTATCTCCTGTATAAATAACCCATCCACGGGTCCTGCGGTTTTTTGGTCTCTTCATCGATGCCCGTCGCCTTCCCTTTGAAAGGGAAGGCTTGTGGATTACACCCTGAGATATCGGCGCTCCTCAGATAACTGGTTTGTTTTTCATTGGGCGAGAATCTAATCCTGCCGTTCACCACGAAATTCCAAAAGTATAGGTAGCCTTCCCTTTTCAAGGGAAGGCGGACAGCAAAAAATTTCTGAATGTCTTTTACGATGGTCTGGCGGATGGGTTCTCTCTACGGTTTCACACCAAATCCCCCTTTTCCCCGATGGGCAACATTCAAGGTAATTGCTGTTCCCTCTTCACATCGAAGTTAAGGTGTGAGCCATATGAGACATTCTTAAATTAAAGCTATTTTGTTCGGGGAACTTCCGAATCCCACGGCTGAAGCCGTGGGTTATTAAGAATCTAACCAGATTAGTCGATATTCTCCGCCTGCCATTCTTAAGTGTGTTGTATAGCGGGTAGCCGGTCCTCTAAGAGGGAGGGCACGAAGTAAAGGTGGTCTTAATTTCTTTTTAGCAGTTCTGGGGGATGGGTTATTTGATCTAAACCCCGCAGCTTTAATTGCGGGGTTTGCGTGTTTATAAACAATATTAATTATTAATTATCGCCAGCATAAACAAATTCCCCGAATAGGTCAGCATAACCGAAGCACCGTCTTTTCTTTTCCATAAGACATTATTAACTCCGTCAATAACATTTTCTTTAGCCGGCTTGCCGTAAAGCTGGAGTAGTTTTTTCTTCATTATATCGTTAAGTTTTTTCGCCTCTGCCACAACAATGTTAGCATTAGAAATTGACTTATATACAATCCTGCCGTCTTTCAATTTTGAGTTAACAACCTTAACGGGGATTTTCTCAATTTTGGCGTCGGCGGCCCCAAGAAGCATCTTCTCTAAATTTATTTCAAGATTCCTGTCGGGTTTTGAGACTTTTTCAGTAAGGAATTTATCGAGTGAAAACTGCGCATTTGAATTGATAGTGAATGCAAAAAGAAATAAAAAAAAGATTAAAAACTTTTTCATTTGAATCTCCAAAAAATTTCAGGTTAAGAGAAAATAATTTCGTGTGTTCTCAATGCCCTTGGGAACTGGCTCTTCAAACCATCTTTTGAATTTACCGCCATACCGAGAAAATATCCCCCGTATTTAATTACTTTTGCGCCGGCAGCCCCAAAGTCGCGTTTGATTGTCCCCCCGTTCATATAAGTGGTTAAATCCTGAAGGTTGGTCAGCTCAATCACATTCTGCGTAAAACTGTCCCCCAGAATCTGAGCGGCGAGAGTATGAAGATGGAATACATCCCCCTTGTTTATTGAGCCGAACTTTGTGCCTACCCTTATAAATTCGTTAACGCTCTCCCCTTCCCAGTCGGCATTAACGAAGAAAATATCATTCCCTTTAATCAGGTATTTGTAGTCTGCATAAAGTTTTTCATCGGTGCCGTAATAATAAGCGGCGCTCTGAAGATATTTTTTAACCGTATTATTATTGGCGCTTACAAACCTGAGGCTTCTGTCCTTAAGCTCCATTCTGCCGGGACTCTCGGTCTCCCCGGTCTTTCTGAATTTAGCCAGGAAAAACCCTTCGGAGTTAATTTCCCAGGGGAGAATTCTTCTAGCCTTTGACAGTGAGGGATTAAATTCCCTGCCGGCTATATTTTTAAATGCTTCAATCGATTTAACAGGAAGCTCTATGTTTATCAGTTCAACAGGATATTTCGACAGGATTCTGTCAACTACAAATTCATTTTCTTCAACAGTCATTGTACAGGTGGAATAGAGAAGCTCTCCCCCCGTCTTAAGCATTTTAATTCCGCTTACAAGAAGTTTAAACTGTATTTCAGAGAGTTTTTCGGCCTGTCTTTCGTTCCACCAGTTGCTTACTTCCCCCTTCTTCTGAACAATACCAAGCCCGCTGCAGGGGGCATCTACAAGAATCTTATCGAAAAATTCCGTATAGAGCTTGCTTAATACTTCCCCCTTGAAATTAAGCACGCCGATATTGGTAAAATTCATCTTCTCAATATTGTAGATAAGGCTTTTAATCCGGTCCACCGATATTTCATTTGAATAGAGAGTGCCCCTGTTTTTCATAATCTCGGCTAGCTGTGTAAGTTTTGAGCCTGGAGCCGAACAGAGATCGAGCACTTTATCATCGGGAGAAGGATTGAGAACTATCGGAGGTATCATAGAAGAGAGGCTCTGTATATAATATCTTCCCAGAGTATGCTCAAGCGTCTTACCCAGTTTTTGAGTTTCACCGCTTACGCGGAAAGCATTTTCAATACCATTAATATTCTCGAGCGTAATGCCGTAGGCATTAATTTTCTTCTTCAGCTCTTCAATATCATATAGGGGGGAAATACGTATGCTGGCTTTATATTCACCGTTAAAAAATTCCGTATACTTCTCCAGGAATTCCGCGCCGAAAAGATTAAGAATATAATTGGAAATATTGCTGCTAAGTTCAATCACTTTCTAATATCTCTGAAGATTTAAGGTGCTGAATACGAGATTGGATACGGAATTAAAGCTTTTTGAATCGGGGAAATTTGCCTTAAACTCCTTTTCCATCATAGTAACAATTGCATCAAGATGCTTCTCGTAATCCTTAACGGTTTTCGATATTGCCTCTTCCTCCTCCGGAATCATCATCTTTAAAGGAGTAGTTCTGTTGGCATAGAGGTAATATTTAACCTTGCCGAAACTGGTTGTATGAAGGAAGGGATTTCCCTTTGAATCGGTAAGTTCGAATGTTCCGAACAATTCCGGGCCGAGTATAAGCATTTTGCCGGGCAGTTCAATTTCCTGTACGGGAATTCCCTGAATGAAATCAGCGGGAAAATCCTTAAGGATTCCCCCTTTAATTTTTTCAACCCAAATTTTCACAAAATCTTTTTCTAGCATGAGCCCGCTTTTAATTGATTCAAAAAAACTTTAAAATCATTTAAGGCGAAATATAATATTGAAAAACGCCTCTTTAAAACTGATTCTGCAAAAATAAGCAACAAATTCAAAAAACTCCCATAAACCGGTTCAAAATCAGGGATTTTCCACCCAATCTGCCACAAAAACATTCGTATCGCGGCTCTCGGTCCTGTCCCCGCGCCTGTTGGAGCTGAATGCAATTTTCTTCCCGTCGAATGAGAACATCGGGAATGCCGAGAAGTTGCCCGAATTTGTAATCTGCTTCAGCTCGGTGCCGTCGGTATTAATCATAAAAATATCAAAAATCCTTCCCCCTTTATTCATTGAATGATGATTGGATGAGAAGAGAATTTTTTTGCCGTCCGGATGAAAGAAGGGGGCCCAGTTTGCGCCGGGAAGGTTTGTAACCTGTTTTACATTTTTTCCATTAATATCCGCGACAAAAATGTTAAGGTCTTTCGGTTCTACAAAACCCTTTTTCAAAAGGTCAAAGTAGACGTCTGCTTCTTTCCCTTTAGGGCGGCTTGCACGCCATACAATCTGTTTTGAGTCGGCAGAGAAGAAAGCTCCGCCGTCGTAACCCGGCTCGTTTGTAAGCTGAAGATATTCTTTTGTCTGTAAATCGTACCGCCACAGTTCAAGGTCTCCGCTCCTGTCAGAGGTGAAAATAATATATCTTCCGTCCGGCGATACTGTTGCCTCTGCATCATATCCTTTTCCCCCTATCAGCAGTTCGAGACCGCTGCCATCCTGATTTGCAATATAAATTTCGTAAGAATCATAAATGGGCCATACATATCTCCCCCCTTCGAACATTTTAGTCTCGGGGCAGGATGCATCTTCCTGGTGTGTTGACGCGAAGATAATTCTACCATCCTTAAGGAAGTAACTGCAGGTGGTTCTTCCCGTTCCCGTTGAAACCAGGCGGTACTTTTTGCCGTCGGGCAACGAAGAGCCGTCTGCATTCATAATAAAAATCTCATCGCAGCCGTGACTGTTAATTTCGCTCCAGTCGCTCTGAAAAATCAGCTGCCTGCTATCGAAGCTCCAGTAAGCCTCTGCATTGTTTCCGCCGAATGTAAGCTGCTTAATATTTTTAAGATGCACTTCCCCTTCAAAACGGAGCGGGTCGTTAGAATCTATCTTTTGCTGTGCCGGGAGGAGAGAAACAAATAAGACAAAAGGTGCGATATATGTATATAGCTTTTTCACAAAAATATCCTTTCAGTTAAGAATTAACGTATTACAATTTCTTTTTTGTTTTTACGGAGAAGAAGATAGAGCCCTACAAGAATAAGGGGAATGCTTAAAAGCTGTCCCATATTAAGGAGCATATCTTTTTCGAAAAGGCTCTGGTCTTCCTTAACAAACTCAATTAAAAAGCGGGAAGCGAAAACCAGAATCAGGAAGAGTCCGAAAATAAATCCCTGTTTAAGTTTTGCCGAATTCTTCTTGTAATAGAAAAAGAGAATGAAGAATGTAATGAGGTATGCAACAGCTTCGTAAAGCTGCGCAGGATGGCGGGGTACTTTCTCATTTATCTGAACGAAAATAAAGGACCAGGGCAAATCTGCCGGCTTGCCTATAATTTCGGAATTGAACAAATTTCCCATACGTATAAGGAAACCGCCTACGGCAACTGCAATAACCATACGGTCCATAACGTATAGAAATGGCTGATCTTTTTTGCGGCGGCTGTAAAGGTAGATGCAGATTAGTATTCCGATGGCAGCGCCGTGACTCGCAAGTCCCCCCTGCCAGACTTTAAGTATTTCAATAGGATGAGTTAAATAATAATTCGGATTATAAAAGAGGCAGTGCCCCAGTCGGGCTCCTATGATTGTCCCCAATATCATATACCAGATCATATCGTTGAGGTCGTTCTCAGGTTTGTGCTCTCTTTTGTATATCCAGTGAATAATCTGGAAGCCGATTACAAAAGAAAGTGCAAAGAGAACTCCGTACCACCTTACCGAGAGGGGGCCGATGGAGAATATTTCAGGACTTACATTCCACTCAATCAAAAAGATGCCTCTAATTTACTCCCTTAATATAAACTTTCTTTTTTATGAAATGAATTAAATTCGACACAAGGTAACCCGCCGAAGCGGTAAGTATAATTGCCGCTCCCGAAGACAAATTTAAATAATATGAGATAAATAAACCACTGACGGTAAAAAAGAGACCGAGGCCTATTGAAAGAAGCATCATCTGCTTTATGCTCTTTACAAATTTTATGCTTATTGCGGAAGGAATGGTTAAAAGGGCAACTACAAGTATAATTCCCACCAGCTTAATCAGCAGAACGGTAGTGAGAGCAATAATAATGAGAAGGAGCAGATAAAGCTTATCAACGGGGAGCCCTAAAGTGCGCGCAAATTCCTCGTCGAATGTTACCGCCTGAAATTCATTAAACAATACTGCCACAAGAAGAATTATAACCGCATCGAGCACCAGCATCATAATTATATCGGAACGCGGAACGGTGAGTATATTCCCGAAGAGGTAACTCATCAGATTGGATGAATATCCGGGGGTAAGATTTACGAAAATAATTCCCACCGCCATTCCGAATGCCCACATTATTCCTATTATCGTATCTTCGTGCTGGCTTTTTTTCTTTCTCATAACAGAGAGAAATCCGGCAGATATAAGGCTGAATCCGATTGCGCCGAATAATGGATTGAAACCGAGAAAATATCCGAGTCCAATTCCGCCGTATGCCGTATGTGAAATTCCTCCGCTTATGAATGCAATCCTTTTAACAACAACATAAGTGCCTACAATGCCGCAGGCAATGCTGGCAAGAATGCTTGCATAAATTGCGTTAATCATAAAATCGTAATTAAGAATATCGGGCATAATTTCTCAGTGCTTGTTTAATACTCTGTGAGCCACCCCGTGCGCAATAAGATCTACCGGGCAATGGTATGCGGCTTCAATCATTTCATTAGTAAGTTCTTTCGAATCGTGGAATACAAGTGTCCTGCTTAGGCAGGCAATCTTCTTAACATTCTGCGATACCGCTCCAATATCGTGCGATACGAGAATAATTGTCATTTCGGGATTAAGCCCCTGGAGAATAGAATAGAAATTTTTTCCGGAAGTAGCGTCAACGCTTGCCGTCGGTTCGTCCAGCAGCAGTATTTTAGGCTTCTTAGCAAGAGCACGTGCAATTAGCACTCTTTGTTTTTCGCCGCCGCTCAATTCTCCCGCCAGTCTGTTCCGGAATGAAGAAAGCCCCACAAGATCGAGTGCATTTTCCGCTATCTCTTTGTCCTCTCCGTCAAATCCCTTTAGCATTCTTTTACGCCCCAGTCTCCCGGTTAATACAACATCCATAACCGATATCGGATAATCAAGGTCGAAAAGGGAGTACTGAGGCACGTATCCTACAAGATGCTGATTCCGTGCAATCGAAGAACCGAAAATTTCTATGCTTCCCGAATCAGGTTTTACCAGTCCCAGAATAGCCTTTAAAAGGGTAGTTTTGCCCCCGCCGTTTGGACCGATGATACCGAGGAATTCCCCCTTAGGAACTTCGAGCGAAATATTTTCCAGGACAAGATTGTTCTCGTACTTGAAGTAAAGCTCTTTTATTTCAATTGCCTTTGTCACTATAAGGACACGCTTATCTTTTTGGCGGTTTCAATCAGGTTATTAAAAACATCTTCTTCCATAGGATTTAACACCTTAGCATCCGCCTTAAGTTCCTGCTTTATAGCCGCAGCCTGTTCCTCGCCGGTACCCGGTTCTGTAAAGAGAGTCTTAATTTTATATTTTTTGGCGGTATCTACAACATTCTTGAGGTCCTGCGCAGTAGGCTCCTTCCCTTCATTTTCAATTGCAACCTGCTCAAGATTATAGGCCTTTGCAAAGTAGAGCCAGGATGGATGAAATACGAGAATCCGGCTTCCCTCTTTTCCCTTAAACATATTTTTAATTTCATTATCAATCGAATCAATCCTTGCTTCGGCTTTAATTCTATTCTGCCTGAAATACTCTTCTAAATCGGGATTAGCCTCCGAAAGGGCATTATAAATGTGTTCGAGTATTTTCTTTATACCTGCCGGGTAAAGCCATATATGAGGATTATTCCCGGCAACCTCTATTCCCTGCGAGCAGTCAATAACTTTAATGCTCTTATAGTTTTCCCTAACTCCCTGCAGAAGCCCTTTCTCGAATGCATACTCTGCTCCGACAGCGAAATATATAGAGCTTTGTGCCGACCTGGCGATATCGGAAGGGGTGGGTTCGTATGTTTCGCATGCACTCTGCGGAGGAACAAGTACTGTTATTTCAACCTTGTCCCCTCCCACCGCCTTAACAAGTCCGCTGTAAGGCGAAATAGTAACGGAAGCCTTTATTTTTTCCTGAATTCCGGTTTCCTTCTTTGTTGAACAGCCTGAAGCCATAATAGCAACAGCCAAAAGAAAGAGCAATATATAATTCTTTTTCATGAGTTCTCCTTATTCAATTCTGCAATTTACAAACATAGTTTTTATTAGAAAAGCGGAATAATGAGGGAATGAGTTAAAAAACCTTTTAATTTGTAAACGGGATTGCTTTATTTGATTTAATTATGCAAATTTTCTCAAAGGTGATTTGTCCTCACTTTTCCAATCTTAAATTCTCTCCGGTTCACCGCTTTTATTGACATTTCAATAAAAGGAGGATGCAATGAGAAGGTTTTACTTAATTACCGCATTTATCATTTTCCCTCTCTCCTTATATAATGCCCAAATCAGGAATATCAATGCAATGAAAGGGACCTGGCAGGGACAATGGGTAAACCTCTATTACGGAAGCAACGGAAGCATAACCACAACAATTTCTGTTAACAGTTCAACAAACAGCGCACACGGGGAATGGAATGTGGGGGGCAATATATTAGGCCAGCCCAGATCCCCTTTTTCTAACGACATAACATTAACCGAAACCGGATTCACAGCCAATTTCACCTCTTCGATATGGGGAAATATAACCGGCACCGGATTATATTCAGGCTCCTATTCCGGGGCTGCCGCTAACTGCCCCAATCCCAATGCTACAAACATTGCCGCGGTAGGAACGTTTAACACAACAGCCATCAACGGCACATTTTCATTTAACTGGTATGGCACTCCTATAACGGGTACTGTTTCAATCACCAAGCAGAATCCGGTTACCCCCCCGTCAAATCCGGCTGCCAATGAAAATCCGCCCCGGACGATTAATCTCAGCTGGACAGATAATGCGGCAAACGAAACAGGGTATAGAATTGAAAGAAAGACAATGCCCTCGGGGAATTGGGCACAAATTGGGACTGTTGGTTCAAACATCGTTTCCTATCAGGATGCATCTGTGCTTCCCGAGACTCAATATTCATACCGGATTGCCGGATACAGCGCTGCGACCGAATCGGAATTCTCAAACGATGTTACAATCACAACTGCTGCCCCGGTTGCAATCGATAAGGAACACGCTATACCTTCCGACTTCCTTCTGTTCCAGAATTTCCCGAATCCTTTTAACCCTACGACCATTATATACTTCAACCTTCCAAGGCAGAGTAATGTTACAATTTCCGTTTACAATGCTCTCGGTGAGTTCACCGAGACATTGATGAACAGAAGCCTGCCGGCGGGAAGGCATTCCGTTAAGTTCAATGGAAGCAGCAGGGCAAGCGGTGTTTACATTGTCAAAATGAACGCGGTTTCTTCCTATTCAGGGGCTGCATTTACCGATTGCAAAAAGATGGTACTCTTAAAATAGAGAAGGGAACTGAATTGGATGTTTTAATAAAGCAGCGCAATAAGTGAGGTGCCTCTTAAAATATAATAGAGTATAAGGCTCATTAATAATCCGGCTCCGCCGGCTATCATAAAACCGGAGAGGGATTTATTTAATCCCCCCGCATAAGAAATCCTGCATCCCAGATGCCAGTAAAAATATATCAGGAAAGGATTGATACGCCCCAGCAGAAATCCTTCCAATGAGATTCTGTTTATCTGCATAAATTCAGCCGCATTTATCCCCAGCAGCATCCGCCCTGCTATAGGCACCGATAAAATCATCAGGATGGTTTCAGCGGTAAAGATATAATATGCAATTCCATATTCGGCAAAAAGTTTTTTTACGGGGACATCAAGATTAATAAACCTCCTTAGTACCAAATAATTTAACAGGCAAAGGAGTGCGAGAGAGGAACAGATTTTAACAATCAATTCAGCAGCAAGCCACGCGGTTTTTACCCATAAGTCTGAATTCTCCGTTTTAAAAAACGCACTAATCTGCTCTTCGGCCTGCCGGGCGGATATTTTATTCTCCTTTATTATTACTTCATATTGTGACCGTAAAAATTCCTTTTGCTTTTCAATTGCCGCATTCTTAAGCATAGCCGTTTCCGGCAGAAAGCCTCTATATATAATCTGAAGGGTAATGAAGAGAAGTAAAGGAAAAACAAAATCGGATATATGTTCATTCAGGGGATTGGCACGCGGGAAACGGAAGGTATTAATTCCTCTTGCATAACGATTATTGAAGAAATTGAAAATACCCGGCAAAGCTGGTCCCTCCTGCCGTAATATTATTTTCAATATAATATAATTTTACTTCTTCCCCAAGAGGGAATGATTATTAAACGCCGGCAGCGTTCAATTCCTGAATACCCTCATATACTGTTTTAGCAAGGCTCTGAATAACCTTTGCTAATTCAGAGAAAGGCACATTATCCTTTCCCATCGTCATAATTGTAAGGAGATATGGTTTTTCATTAATAAAAAGGAGGGCGGTTTCGTGAAGCTGCCTGTTAATATCGCTTCCCGCCTCACCGAACTTATGAGCTATAAGAGGATTTTTATCGGGCAGTCCGCCTACAATTCCCTCGTTAAATAATGATTTTGAGAGAAGTTCCATAGCGAATTCCGAATTACGGGGGGACAAATATGTTGCATTAAAAAGGACTTCAAGAAAGCGGGAACATTCCCGTGCCGTAATCGGATAGGCCGGATTGCGGGAATCGGGAGCTTTAATATTGAGGTCGTTAAAAATTCTCAGGAGAATCTTCTTATCCATTCTTTCGCTTAAAAGAAGCCCGGCATTGTTATCCGAATGAATGATCATATATTCAAGAAGCTCTTTTACAGTATAAGAGCGTCCCAGTTCAATTCCCTTCGAAACAAAATTCTGCGATTTATCGACCGGATAAGTAGTTCTGAATGTAAGCCTTTCATTAAGGAGTCCCGGTTTTTCCTCTTCCATTCTTAAAATAGTAAGAAGCACAGGTATTTTAAATATTGAACCGGGAGCATATTTATCCAGCCCGTTTACATTCATCCAATTCGCTTTATCGAAATCGCGCATATATACCGAAGCGC
>JAEXUB010000061.1 GCA_023453125.1 Bacteroidota bacterium | reverse complement strand
CCTTTGCAGTATTCGGGCAGGGTGTTGATGCCGGGACAATAACTGTTAACGGCAACCAGCTTATAAAGGGAATGGAAGCTGGACAGGTTTACTACTCAGCGCCATCCCCGGCAAACCCTACACAATTCCCTTCAAATTTAGATTTCAACAATTCGGTTCATAATTGGACTGTTTCCGGAGGAAGCGGCATTCCCTCTATTTCAGGCAACTTAACGAGCCCTTCGGCATTTTCCGTAACTTCACCCGAACCTAATGCATCTGTATCACGCTCGGCACAGCTTCAGGTAAGATGGAGCAATTCATCATCAGCAAGGGTCTTAATAATTCTTCAATCGCAGAGCGGCAGCAAATTCTATCTTGCACAGGATCAGCCCGATAGCGGCCAGCACATAATAGGTACCGATAATTTAAGCGGCTTCCCTCCGGGCAATGCCATTTTATATGTAATAAAGTATACCTATAAAGGGATAACTGCATCTGACGGCAAAGTTTATGTCCTGATGGCGGAGATTGTAAAAACAAGCACTATTATTTTAAATTAAATTCTAATTAGAGGAATAAGCGGCAACAAAATACATTTGGTATTTTATTTTACAGTAAAAAAAATAGTATATTTATATAATAGATAAAAAATTATTATTAAATATTTCTTAAACTTAAACTAATTTCTTCACAAAAAAAGGAGTTACCTATGAAAAAAGTATTAGTTGTTTTAGTTGCTCTTCTTTGCCTTGTAGGCGTATCAAATGCACAGAGCAAATTCGGCGTTTCTGCCCAGGGTGTTCTTTCGCTGCCTATGGGAGATTTCGGCGATGGATTCAAGACCGGTTTCGGAGCTGCAGGTACATTTACATATGCAGCTACAAAAGAACTTGATGTTGTTGCTACAGTCGGTTATTTAACCTATACCTCAAAAGCCAGCAGCGATGCTACCTTTACAACAATGCCAATACTCGGCGGTATTAGATATTATATGGGCAGCAAGGATTTCAAGCCTTATCTTACAGCTGAAGCTGGTATCTATTCAAGCAAGGCTAAGGTAAAAGTTTGGGGATTTGAAGTAGAATCAACATCATCAGATTTCGGTTTTGCCGGTGGTGCAGGTTTCTTATATAAGTTAGGAAATAAACTGAACCTCGACGTTACCGCTACTTTCAATTCAATTTCTTCTGAAGGCGCTTCTACATCATTCCTTAATGTTATGGCAGGCGTTCATTTTGCTTTCTAAGCTGAATAAGCCAAAAGCAAATTTTCAACCCGCCGGAAGGCGGGTTTTTTATTTTAAACTATTTTGCTGATATTTTTGTTTAAGTTTTAAATCTGAAGGAAGTTTATATTTGTATATATACTTTGGGGATTCTGTCATGAAAAAAGTTTTTTTAGCCGCATTATTATTTTTTATTACCGCCGGTAATGGTTTTGCACAGCTCGACCTCCCCCTCCTTAGCCCGAAAGCATCAATTATGCAGAATATCGGCATCACCAAAGTTGATATAAGATACAACAGGCCGGGGGTTAAAGGAAGAGTTATTTGGGGAGACCTGGTTCCTTACAATGAGGTATGGAGGACAGGGGCAAACGAAGCAACTACAATCGAATTTTCGACTGACATTAAAGTTAACGGGAATATTGTCCCGAAAGGAAAATACTCCCTTTTTACTATCCCGGCCAATGGCGAATGGACTGTAATATTAAATAAGGTTTGGGACCAGTGGGGGCTTGACTATAATGACCACCGGGGGGAAGACCAGCTCCGTTTTAAGGTTAAGACCGCAAGTACCGAATTCACCGAAAAAATGCTTTTCTACTTTTCGAATACTTCCCGTTCTTCGGCCGACCTGAATTTCGCATGGGAAAAACTGAAATTCTCCTTCACAATTGAGTCTTTCCTTACCAAAGAGGATGACAAATCGGTGCGGCTTAGTCCCGCTGCCTCTGTATACCAGACAATCGGCTATACCGATTTTGTAATGACATACGGAAGCCCTGCAGTAAACGGAAGGAAAATCTGGGGCACGCTCGTTCCCTACTTTAAAGTATGGCGCGCCGGTGCTAATGAGGCAACAACTATCTTCTTTTCGACCGATGTAAGGATAAACGGCAAAAATGTTCCTGCAGGAAGGTATGCAATGTTCGCAATTCCTGCTCCCGACAGGGACTGGACAATTATTTTGAACAAAAAATGGGACCAGTGGGGACTGGATTACAATAAAAATAAAGGATATGATTTTATAAAATTCAAGGCAAGGCCGGAACAGACTTCATTCAATGAGCGCCTCTATTTCAAATTTTTTGAGACTTCGGATAACTCCGTTACGGTAGCCCTCTTTTGGGAGAATCTTAAAGCGTCTTTCAAAATTGATATAGATCTTGAATCTATTGCCCTTAAGCATATAAAAGGATCTCTTGAAAAGGCAAAGGAAAATGACTGGAAAATCTGGCTAGATGCGGCTCAGTACGGCATTGAAAACAATCTTTTTAAGAGCGAGCCCCTTAAGTGGATTGATAAATCTATCTCCATCAATGAATCTTTTAAAGGCTACTATCTTAAAGCTTTGTACTTCTATAACATAAAACATTATAAAGATGCTCTGGTACAGATAGATAAATGCAGGGACAAGGGACAGTCGGAACAGGCATACAGGACATTCGTAACTCAGGTAGATAATCTTGAGCGAAAGGTCAGGAACAGCATAAAATGAAAAAGTTCGATATTCCCGGGCATTACAGAAGTCCTGTAATCTCTTCAATTAAGGAAGAAAGGAAATCAACCGACCCGCGAAAGAATGACTATACCCCCACTCTGCTTGATTTCGGTTCTGTTAAATTTCTTATTGCCCGCCATTTCGGATTCTGTTTCGGCGTAGAAAATGCCATTGATATTGCCTATAAGACAATTGAAGAGAATAAAGGGAAAAATGTTTTCCTCCTCAGCGAAATGATCCACAATCCTTCAGTTAACGAAGATCTGCTGGCGCAGGGAATCCGTTTTGTAATGGATAATTACGGAAGGCAGTTCATTCCCTGGGAAGAGATAAAAGAGGGGGATATTGTCATCATTCCCGCTTTCGGGACCACAGTTGAGATTGAACGGCTCCTGAAAGAAAAGGGAGTTGATACGGTTAAATACAATACCACCTGCCCATTCGTTGAAAGAGTATGGAATAAGGCTGAACAGCTCGGCGCAAAGAATTTTACGGTTATTATTCACGGCAAAAGCCGGCACGAAGAAACCAGAGCAACATTCTCCCATTCAGCGGGGAATGCTCCATCCATAATAGTGAAAGACCTCGAAGAAACACGGTTTCTATGCGGATACATCGAAGGAAAAAAGAGCCTTGAAGAATTCGAAAAATTCTTTGCCGGAAAAACATCGCAGGGTTTTTCGCCGGAAAAGGATTTGAGCAGAATAGGCGTTGTTAACCAGACTACAATGCTTGCTTCGGAAACGGAGGCAATCTCTAACTTGCTCAGGGATTCACTGCTGAATAAATTCGGCGCGGAAAATATTAAGGAGCATTTTGCCGATACAAGAGACACTCTCTGCTATGCGACGAATGATAATCAGCAGGCTGTATACGGACTTCTTGATTCGGATGCCGATTTGGCTTTGGTTATAGGAGGCTACAACAGCTCAAACACTTCTCATCTGGTTGAATTGCTCGAAAGGAAATTTAAAACCTACTTCATATCATC
>JAEXUB010000239.1 GCA_023453125.1 Bacteroidota bacterium | reverse complement strand
GATCCCACCAGGATGGTATTCTGGGCTGGGCACGAAGCTCAATATTCTGCTGAACAAAATAATCCTTTCCGAAGAATCCATTTGCAAAAATATCGCGCCAAATATCTTTCTCACTTCTGGCAATTGTAGAATCGGCAAGAAAATGCGCATTTGACGAACTGATATCGAGATTGTACTTTGCAGTTACGTTCAGGAATGCATTTTCAGTAAACATCCAGATAAATTCGAGATAACGGGTGGTTGTAAAATCCCTGTAAACGCTCGGCTCAATATTAACCGGAGTTCCTGTAGTGACTGCAGTATTAAGGCTGCGTGCCAATTCGTATTTATATTGCCTTCTTGCCGTCATACCCACGCTTATTGTCTGCGGGAAGAAATGAACCCTTACTGCGCTGTAATCATCGGACCATTTAACCGCTTCGCCGAGAATTGGAATATCCGCGACTGCAAAGTTTAATCCCTTTCTCCCGAGTTCAATCTGATAGCGGGCGTTTGCATCCCACTGCCAGGAATTTGAAGAGACCGATGAAGGGGTCTTTCCCGTCATCTGAGTATAATTAAAACCGAATGTAAAACCGTTTATAACATCTCTGTTAAACCAGTTATCGGCCGGCAGCCTTATAGCTATGTTCGGAATAGAATAAGTTTCGGTAACTGTAGTTGTATGGGATACAGTATTCAAGCTGTCAATTTTCTGCCTTATCTGTTCCTCGTTGTATTTCCCCTCGGCAACAAGCTTCTTTTCAAGCTCGGCAACGGCTTCAGACACTTTTATATCAGTTCCGAAAAGGTATAAAGGTTTATTAACCGCCTCAGACTTGGTGTAAGTAAGCTTAAAATTACTTCCGGGCAAATCGAACGGAAGGAATTTCACAAGGTCTACCTCGGTTGTAAGAGCCCAGGACATTTCGTCGTTCCTGTTGCCGAAACGGTCCGACAGCCGGTGGAAATAGGGATTCTTATTCTGCATGTTGAAATTAACAAGCATAATATCGGCAAGTTTAAACTGGGCGGTACCCATATAAGACCAGCCCGGTGATGCATCCGCATCCAGAACACGAAGCTCATTTATCCATACCGAACCGGAAACATTCTGGTTCATGCTTTGCGTTTTCTGCGGATTTAAAATCCCTACAATGAAAAACTTTATAGATGTTAAAGAGGGGTTTCCTCTAATTCCGTAAAAATGCCCTCTCCTTCCGGTTATTTCCTGCTGGAAAAGAGTGTCTGTTCTTGTCCTTATCTGTTTTAATGCCGTAAGGTCAGAGAATAAAATCTTTAAATCCCGCCAGCCCGGCTGTACCGGCATTCTGTATTCATAAAAATTCGTAGTATCGGCACCGAATCTGAAATAGAGCTGTGCATTATATACTGAATCTTCAGGATTGCTTCCGCCTGAGGGACGCCCGTATGAAACACCGTCGGGCATTGGCAGCTCATCGCCGTGAACGTACATTCTCATTTCTTTATAATTAAATACGTCCAGCCCGCGTGAATAATCTTTAATAATCTCTCTTCTGTCCCCCGGTTCAAGTTTGTTCAATACAAGGTTAAGGGACTGTTCATTTTTATAAACTGTTTTATCTGTTTTGGTGCGGTCAACTTCCTGATGCAGCCCCGGTGGCGGTGTATACCCCTTGCTGTCGTCTATGCTTATAGTCTGTACAAGCATAACTTCATCCTGCTCGGGGGCAATGGTTTTGCCCGGCACCTGTTTGCGCCACTGATTGCCTACAAGGTTGATTTCAGCGAGTCTTAAGTGAACATCGCTTTCAACTCCCGTAATAAAGAATCTGACTGTCTCAGCAATTCTTAAATCGGGATTTCCCTTGCTGAGAACAGGATTATACTTGTTAAGAGGAATCCTTATAAGATACCAGCCTCTTCCCCCTTTGCCCCCCTGAATGAAAGGATTAACCAGACTGCTTGTATCCAAAGGCACTTCATAACGGAAGAAGTTATCAACATTATCAAGGAACCAGTTCCTGTTTAAGTCTTCCGAATCGGGAAGTCTGCCCATATCAATATTGTTTGCATTCCCCTCGGTTCCGTTAATCTTTGCATAATTGGCAACGTTGGCATCGTAATCATCGCCGCTCGGATCCCCTTCTTCGGGAATTGTAGTATCATTCTTTTCATCTTCATTATTCTTGCCGTCCAGACCAATATCCTCGCCGGCATCGTAAGCATCGTTCTGGTTTTTGTCTTCCGTATCAAGTTTGCTGTTTGGAATTATATCTTCGCTTATCTGGCCGAGATCTATATAAAGCTTTGCATTTGCAGGAGCCTCATTAATCTTCATCCAGAATTCGATATACTGTATATTTTCCTCAACAAGGTTATTTGCCGTTGAACTGAGAGAGCGCATAATACCTCCCCAGTTGCGGCTTTTATTGCTGAGATTAGGACGTCTGTTGTAATAGCCTCTTTCCCCCGGTTTATACCAGAAATCCATTGCAATAATACGCTGGTCTTCTCTGGATGTCTGGTCGGCTCTTTCTTTTCCGTATAAATCCTCAACCGTTACATTGTAAGCTGAACGAATATCGTTAAACCAGTTTGATTTAGCCTTGTATTGTAATTTGTCAGCATTAATCCTGTCGTCTCCGTCAATCAGTAACCGGGGGAAACTTATATCCTTCCATCCGCCGTAGTTGGCACCTATAGGTATAAGTTTGCGCGATCCTTCAAAATCGTCAATGTATGCAATGCTCTTGCTGTCGTCGGTTGCAATAGTGCTTTTCTTTGTGTTCGGGTCAGGATTTATATAAGCAAATTCGCCGTTAACCACGAGCTTTGAAACTTCATTCGTGGGAATAATATTATTAATTGCACGTGTTAGGAATGGAAGGTCGTAGCTTCCCGAAAAATCTATACCATACATCGAGTTGCTCAAAGGTTCCTGCCCTATTGATACTTTATCGCTAAGAGTCTGCTGATTAAGATTCATAGCGGTAAAACCGAGTTTTGTATTCCTTGCAATATCAATCATACCTCTTAAACCGAGAAGGGTCTTCGATGCAAGGTTAACCATATCGTTCTGTTCGTAGTTAATGCTTAGGTTAGCTCCGGCAACAAGGGCGCGCGGATTTCTTATAACCAGTTCTGCAATCGGCCCCATATATTCAACTGTAAAATCCTGCCCTGCTTTAAGCTCAACTCCGTCCAATGAGACTTTAATTGAGTTTTCAACCGCATTAAAAATCTGAATGGTAGAAGAACTGGCCGCTGAATATTCCCCTGTAATTACAAACTTATCCTTAAGGGTCTGCAGGCGCGCCATTGTCTGTGTATTGGTATAAAGACTGTCATATTTATACTGGCTTCCTAAAACCTGCGGGATATCATTGCGGAACGGCTCAAGTACAGGGAAAATCAATTCTCCCGTTTCGGGCATAATGGTTACATCGGGAATAAAATCAAATTCGTTATCGGGATTCCCGTTTCCGCCTGCGTCAATCTTATCGAGTCCGAATAGATTGAGAAGTTTCTGCCCGTTAATATTATCCTGCAGTTCAACGCCTTCAACCTGGTATTTAAGATAAAGCTTAAATCCTTCTTTTTTAATCTTCTTGCCGCCGAGGGCATAAATATTCCTAAGCTGAAGCTTCCACGCTTCCTTGAATGAAGGCTGCAAGTTTGGGGGTTTAATCATTTTTAAAACAAGAATCGGTTTGTCTACATTCGTAGCGGCCATTTCGCCCCAGTTGCCGCGTCTTGATTTGTAAGCAACAGCAACACCTTCGTTATCGTTAACAAGAGTCTTAAAGCTTATAACGCCTGTCCATTCGTTAAAAGTATAGTCAACGTTTCTTTCAAGTTTAATAAAACGTTGATTACCGATTATCTTTCCGGCAACAGACTGGATTGTTGAGTCTCGAAGTGACTCATCATAACTTGTGCCTGCTCCCAACGGTTCAAGCTCAAGATATGCGTTTCCCCTCTTTTCCTTTCCCTGCTGAATAACTCCGGTAGTAGTCTTCCAGACTTCTATATCGCTTACATAAAATTCGCCGTTGGTTGTTGGAGGATTGGTCCTGTAATATTCATTATATACAGACGGAGTCGCATAAGCCGCATCAATAAAGAAGTGGTTGGTTGAATATTCCCAGGCGCGCTTAGTATATTTTGTAACCTGCGAACCGGATGTCACCGATTTCTGTTCAGACTGGCTTCGTTTTTGGGAGGCCAGCGCTTCCAGTTTAAGAGGGCCTATCTGGAAATTAGCCTTAACGCCGAACAATGCCTCTGAACCTCCTATAAGAGGAGATGTCTGCATCGATACGTTACCAGCTTCAACGCTTTTTACGATTTCATCGTCGTAACCGGTGTATTTTATCTTTAATATATTTTCATACTGGAAATTTCTCTTAGTACCCCAGTCGGCTCCAATTGTTAACTTATCGCCGATTTTGCCATTAAGGCCAATCTGAATTTCCTGACTGAAATCGGGTTCGTTTCTTGTATTTCCCTGGAGCGCAAGCGTATACCCTTCCTGTTTTTCATTGCGCCATCCGGCGTGGACTTTAACCGAACCGTTTACTTCCAGCTGAATTTTCGGTTCTCCGAAAATACTCAGGAATGAAACAGAGGGAAGAGGAATATCAACTTTTGTAAAATCGGCCATCAATTTCTGAAGGTCTTTTTTATCTTCTTTCTTTTCGTAGACTCTGTATGGCCTTTCCCAGGCATCCCTCAGCCATCCCTGACTCCTCATTGAAAGATATTCTTCAATAGGCATTTCAACATCAGGTTTAACTTTCTGCCCTGCAATAGTTTCAGAGATTCTTACTTTTGTACCGGAAGAATCTAGTTTAACGCTTCTCTGAATCCTATTCTGGAAAGGATCGTAAAGCCCCGATTTATACCTGGGATTAAGTTCCAGATATGGGGTAAACTTATTGATATGGAGAAGTTTTAGCGTTTCGGGGGAAATAGTATCCGTTTTGGTAGTATCCATAACAGCTACCGATTTTAAATCGGCGCCGGCTGCTTTCTTTTTAGTTGTATCTGCGGCAGCTTTTTTTGTAGTATCTGCTTTTGCCTTCTTTGTGGTGTCGGGAAATGAGAAACTGTCCTTCTCATTAAAAATGCTTAGCTGATTTCCCCCGGCCTGTTTATTCAAAGCATAAGTAAATGCAGAAGGGGCATAATATAATGCCGGCTTTTGGATGTTTGAATGGGAACGGCCTTTAAAGCCGAAGAAAACGATGCTTAATAATAAAAATAGCGGGATTATTAAAAACTTAAACCCAGGTCTAAACCAATATGTTTTTTGAGGATTAATGAGCAAACCTACCTTCAATTGAACAATTATACTAGAGTAAAAAGATTCTATAATCCTCCTTTTAAAATGGCAACACAAAGATTACTAATTCAGGCTTTATTTTCAAACTTTTTTTAAAAAGGGACCGTTTTTTGCACTAAATAATGTCATTAATATTGGTTTTTTGGGACAAAGTATCAATAATCTTATTGTCGTGTACAATAACGGCACTCAGTTTGTTCCCCACGCAGGCGCCGGTATCTATATATACGGCATTAGCCTCGTCAACAAAAGTAATTTCTCTATGAGTTGTATGCCCTACAACCTGCAGCTTTCCGATATTCATAAGAGTATCCCGAGTCCATAAGACTCCATGGTCGCTCGAATAATCGCCGTAAATAATATGATAGAGAGAATCCAGGTCGTTCTGAAAATCGGGAGGCACCATTTTACGGTAATGACTCGAAATTCCTGCGTGGCATATAAAACAGTCGTCCAGATTAAAATATAAAGGAGCTTTCCTGATAATTTCAATATGGTTGAAAATAGCCGTTTCAATTTTCTCATAAGAAGCCAGAGTAGACTCGCTGCCGTTGAAAACCCAGGAATGTGCGAATACACTCTGGCTGTCTTTGAAAAAATGATACATCATGTAATCGTGGTTGCCGGGAGTAAAATAGATTTTATTTTCAACTACAAAATTGACCACCTCGTAGCTGAAATGTCCGCGGTCAATAAAATCTCCCACAGAATAGACCGGGATTTCGGGATAGCGTTCCTTTATCTTGTTGTAAAGCTCAACAAGAGTGTGGTAACAGCCGTGTATGTCCCCTATAACCGCAACCATATTATATATGCAGTACTTCTTTAGCGTATTTAGTAAGTTCTTCCCTGAAATCGGGATGTGCAATGCTAATTAAAGCCCTTGCTCTTTCCTGAATTGTCTTGCCATAGAGATAGGCGACCCCGTATTCAGTAACAACATAGTGTACATCCCCTCTTGATGTAACAACTCCGGCTCCCGGTTTAAGCTGGGTAACAATTCTGGAAATATGTTTACCCGGAATATATGAAGGAACGGCAATAATCGGTTTTCCCCCTTCGGAGCGGGCTGCGCCGCGGATGAAATCCACCTGTCCCCCTATACCGCTGTAAAATTTGGTGCCAATAGAGTCGGAACAGATTTGTCCCGTTAAATCAACCTCGATACAGGAATTGATGGCAACCATTTTATTGTTCTGCGAGACAATGAAAGGATCGTTGACATATTCCTGAGGATGGAATTCGAATATCGGGTTGTTGTCAATAAAATCGAAGGCTCTTTTGGTGCCGAGCACAAATCCGGCAACAATTTTTCCGGGATGCAGGGTTTTCTTTTCACCTGTAATAACTCCCTCTTCAATAAGCTCAATAAGGCCGTCGGAAAACATTTCTGTATGAATGCCAAGGTCTTTTTTATCGTGAAGATATCTTAGAACCGAGTCGGGTATTGCGCCTATTCCCATCTGAAGCGTTGAGCCATCCTCAATAAGCCCTGCAACGTGCTTTCCAATCTGATCGAATACTCTTAATTCTTCGGCGGTTGCATTAGGATCAACCTGCGGAAGTTCTGCAAGAGGAGTATCTGTTTCCACTACGTGTGTAATCTTATTAACGTGAATAAAGCTATTGCCCAAACCGCGAGGCATATTTTTATTAACCTGGGCAATTACTACTTTAGCTTTTTCGGCCGGAGTCTTAATATTACCCACATCAATGCCGTAGCTGCAGAATCCGTGTTCATCCGGAGGGGAAACGTGAATAAATGCCACATCCGCTTTTATAACCCCGTTTTTAAATAAAAGGGTTACCTCAGAGAGGAAAATTGGAATAAATTCTGCTCTGCCTTCGTTAATTGCTCCGCGAGCATTGCCTCCGATAAAAAAGGCTTTATGCTTAAAGTGTTTTTCCATCCCCGGTTTTACATAAGGCAGGTCGCCAACGGCTAGGATATGATAAATTTCAACATTTTCAAGTTCATCTTTTCTTTTTACCATAGCATTAATAATATCGAGGGGAGCTGCGCATCCGGGCTGTACAATAATCTTATCGTTGCTTTTAATTACTTTAACCGCTTCATCTGCAGATACCACCTTAGCCTTGTAATTTTTAACCCAGGGGGCACTATGCGGTTTTCTATCCTTAACTTCTTCCATAATCATTTTAATAGTTCCTAATTCTTTGAAAATAAATGTAAACGTCTGTACTCTAAATTAAACGTATCGGCTATAGTTTCGTTTGAAATAAATCCGTTATAAGTGCAAACCCCTTTAGCCAAACCGGGGTTGCCGAGCAATGCATTGTTCAATCCGCTGTCTGCAATCTCCATAATATACTCAATAGAGGAATTTGTAAGTCCGTAGCTTGCGGTTCTTGGTACAAGAGCCGGCATATTAGGCACGCAGTAGTGAATTACATCGTGCATTACGAAAATAGGATCGGAAATTGTTGTAGGTCTGCTGGTTTCAACGCAGCCCCCCTGATCAATTGAGACATCAACAATGACCGCTCCTTTCTTCATAGTTTTAACCATTTCTTCGGTATAGATACTTGGAGCTTTTTCCGCCTTAATCTGAACGGCAGTAACAAGAAGATCTGCAAATTTGGCTCCGCGGGCAAGCGTATACTGGTTTGCGGCAACTGTAGTAATGTTTTTAGAAATCTCGTTTTCAATTCTCCTAAGTTTGCGCAGGTCTTTATCGAGGACAATAACATGCGCGCCCCTGTTGTATGCTGCCCTTGCTGCATTAAAGCCGACTGTACCTGCGCCAACAATAACAACAGCAGCCGGAGCAACCCCTGCAATTCCGCCGAGTAATATGCCGCGGCTGTTGGGGGTGTCGCTTCTGAAATATCTTTCACCTGCCTGTATTGCAAGCTGGCCGGCTATTTCGCTCATTGACTGCTGGATAGGAAACTGCCCGTCCTTTTCAATAAGTTCGTAACCGATTGCAACTATTTTTTTCTGTAACAGTTTTTCGATGATATTCTTTTTACCTACTGCAAGATGTAGGAAAGAAAACAAGATTTGTTCCTCCTGTAAAAGGTCTGCTTCCTGTTCCGTTAAGGGGGCAATCTTGGCTATTAATTCTGCACGCTGATAGACCTCTTCAACATTATAAACAATATAAGCTCCCAGATTTCTGTATTCTTCGTCGGAGCAATGACTTAAAGCACCGGCTCCGCTCTGGATGTATACCTGATGCCCTGCTCTCACAAGAGCGTCAACACCCGCAGGGGCGAGGGCAATTCTTTTTTCTTCTCTTTGCGTTTCGGTTGGTATTCCAATTCTCATAGCAATTAATTCTTATTTTGTTTATGAAAAAATAGTTTTTAACTCTTTCAATTTCAATTAAAATATCCGATTTACAGGGGTTTTAGGGCTTTTTCCTTTAAGAACAAGCGCTGCATTTTCGGCCGCAAGGAGTGCCATTCTGCTTCTGGTTTCCTGAGTTGCGCTTCCAATATGGGGTAAAAGGACAGCATTCGGAAGATTAACAAGCTCCGGATTGATTCGGGGCTCATTTTCATAGACATCCAGACCGGCTGCAAAAATGAGCCTTTTTTTCAGCATATAAATAAGATATTTTTCTTCAATTATTTCCCCCCTAGAGGTATTAACGATAATTGCGCTTTTTTTCAGAAGGGGCATATTCTTCCTGTTAAGAAGATATCTGGTGCGCTCATTTAGCGGTACGTGAAGAGATACAATATCCGCTTTCTTCAGGAGAGAACTAAGTGATACTTTCTTCCCTCCCATTTCCTCATCCATAAAAGGAACTTTCTTATTATCGGCATACAGAATTTTCATACCGAATGCCCTTCCTCTTTGGGCAACCGCTTTACCAATTCTCCCTGCCCCCACAATACCGAGATTTTTATCCTTAAGCTCAATCCCGAGAAGCATATTCGGATCCCATCCGGTAAATGAGAGAGTACGCATCATCTTCTCCCCTTCAACTACTCTTCGCGCGGCAGATAGAATCAATGTCATTGTGAGGTCTGCAGTAGCATCAGTAAGAATATCTGGAGTATTGGTTACAATTATTTTCTTCTTTGAGGCATAATCAACATCAATATTGTTATATCCAACGGCAACATTTGCAATAACACGGCATTTCTTGAGGCCGTCAATTACTTCCCGGTCAATTTTGTCGGTAAGAAGAGTAATAACCGCGTCGGCATCGGCGCCGTATTTAATTATTTCCTTTTTTGTAACCGGTTTTTTCCCATTGTATACTTTAACATCAAAGCCCTTCTTCTTAAGAATTACGTCAATGCCGCCGGGCAGATTTTTTGTAATAAAAATTTTCATAATAATCCAAATAAAAGTCTTACAATGAAGAGAGCGCCAAGCATTCCGAATAGATCCGCTATCAATCCCGATGCAAGCGCGTGTCTGGTCTTTTTAATATTTACCGAACCGAAATAAAGAGCGATTACATAAAAGGTTGTTTCGGTGCTTCCGAACATAGTTGATACAAGGACTCCCAAAAAGGAATCGGGTCCGTGCGTGGCCATAATTTCGGACATTAAACCGAGCGAACCGCTCCCGGAAAGAGGGCGCAGAAAAGCCATAGGAAGTGCTTCACCGGGCATTCCGATTAAATTAGTAGCCGGAGATAATACCGAAACGAGAAAATCCATTCCGCCCCCCGAACGGAATACCGCAATGGCGCATAGCATTGCCACAAGATAAGGGATAATTTTAATCGCTACGTTAAATCCTTCCTTAGCCCCTTCTACAAAAGATTCGTAAACTTTTACTTTTTTGAGAAATGCATATGAAAGAAATGTAAGAATAATCAGGGGGATTGCAGTAATTGAAATTATCTGCATTGCCGATTTTAATCCGGTTACAAATCCTGATGAGGCCGACTTTAATGCTCCGGTTTTGATTAAAAGAAAAACACATAATAAAAGAATTAAAAGCACACCGGCTGTTTTAAGAAGAAACGGTAAAAGGGATTTTTTATTGAAATTTTTGTTTGATATTTTTTCGAAAGTTTTCGCTGCTGTAATGCCTGCAATTGTAGCACACGCCGCCCCGAAAATTGAAGTCCCGATAATAATTGCAGGATTGGAACTCCCCGATGCTGCCCTTACTGCGATTGCCGTTGCGGGTATAAGAGTAAGTCCGGCAGTATTTATCGCAAGAAAAGTGCACATTGAATTTGTAGCCGACCCCTTTTCAGGATTCAGTTTGTCAAGTTCCTCCATGGCTTTTAGTCCGAAGGGGGTTGCGGCATTACCGAGTCCAAGCATATTGGCCGAGATATTCATTACCATAGCTCCCATAGCGGGGTGGTCCTGCGGTACTTCCGGAAAGAGGAAACGGGTAATAGGCCTTAAGGCATTTGCAATAATCTTCAGCAGGCCCGCTTCTTCTGCAACTTTCATAATTCCGAGCCAGAGAGCCATAATGCCGATTAATCCCAAAGCAATTGTAACAGCTGTCTTTGCAGAATCAAAAGCCGATGTGGTTATATTCTGCATCTTAACAAACGACGCCTCTTCCAGAATTACAGTCCCTTTATAATTAAGAGAGTCAACTTTTACCAGCTGCGGAATGCTGCCTGTAATATCGTTTTCCTTCCCGGATACACGGGCAATCTGGTTAAAAATAGAAGGAGTTTTGGAGTTAGTCATTATTATAACTGCCCCGCCGTTTAACTCCTCATTCATTGTAACTTTTGCATCCTGTTCAACCGGGGCATTTACCTTGATGCCGTAGATAGAGTTTAAGTCCCCTTCATCGAATATTACTTTGCCTTCAGCCTGCCCTGCCGAAGGGGGATTCTTAAAAATCATTTTAACGGGCACGGGAGTTCCGTTTTTATATTTCCCCGAAGCAGATTCGAAAATATCGGTAGAAAATGCCGCAATAATGCCTATTATAAAGAGAGCCAGCCAGATTTTATTTAACATTTTTCCCCTTTAATTTGCCTATTCGAAGATAAATATTTTTAATTAATTCTTTGTTCCTTTTTTTAGATAAATTCATTTTTTAATTTTTGGTAAAAGAATCGGTGGAATATGAAAATTGGTATAGTTCAATTTTCCCAGAGATGGGAGAAACCGGAAGAAAACATTGAAACAATTGAGAGACTGGTTAAAGAATGCAAAGAGGAATATGACCTTTTGATATTTCCTGAAATGACATTAACCGGATTTACAATGCATTCGGAGCAGTTTGCCGAAGAGATAGATGGAATTGCAACAAGCTACTTTATCAGCCTGGCTACCCGTCTTAAAAAACATATTTTTGCCGGGATAATAGAAAGGGACGGCGATAAGATATATAATTCTCTGGTCCACTTTAACGAGAAAGGGATTATTACTGCCAGATATAGAAAAATCCATCCCTATACCAGGGCAAAAGAAGATAAGTGCTATGCGGCAGGTGAGGAAACTGTAATAACAAAAATCGGAGACGCCAAAATAGGATTGACTATTTGCTACGATCTCCGTTTTCCCGAATTGTACAGGATTATTTGTAAGTCGGGAATAGATATGTTCATCAATATCGCCAACTGGCCGGTTCCAAGAATTGAGCACTGGAAGACTCTTCTAAAGGCAAGGGCAATTGAGAACCAATGTTTTATAGCCGGATGCAACAGGACCGGAAGCGATCCGAAAAACGATTACAACGGCCGAAGCGCTCTCTATGATCCTATGGGGGATGAACTTATATTAACAGACGAAACCGAAGGAATCTTTGTTGCCGAAGCCGATCTGGCCAGAGTGGCTGAGGTTAGGAATACCCTCCCATTCCTTAATGATATGAAAATGATCTGACTGCACGGGGCGTTTGCCCGGCAGTAATTTATAAAATAAAAAAGCGGGCGCAAGGAGCTGAAATGAAAAAGTATTTAGCTGTAATACTGCTGGTTATGATTATCCTCCCTTCATTTTCCAATGCACAGGAAGGCAAGGGAGAGAAGAGCAAAAGGATGAAACCTGCCCTAATAGTAATTGATCTCCAGAACGGCTATCTGCAGATGATGGATAAGTCAAATAAGGAAACTGCACTTGAGTATATCAATTATTATATCGGTCTGTTTAAAAAGAACGGCTATCCGGTTATTAATGTCTATCATCACAGCAAGGAGACCGGCCCTCACCCCGGCTCTTCCGAATTTGAATTCGATAAGTCAATCAGCATAAGTGCAGATGATCCCAAGGTAATCAAGACATACGGGGACTCATTCAATAAGACAGAACTGGATAAGATTCTTAAGGGCATGGGAGTAAACACTGTATTCCTTTGCGGCCTAAGCGCTACGGGATGTGTGCTTGCTACTTATATCGGTGCGGCAAATTATGACTATAGGCCTTTCCTGCTTAAAGACGCGCTGTTAAGTCCTAATAACACTCAGACTAAATATATTGAAGAGATCCTTGGTGCGGTAAGCTATGAAGTAGTAAATGTATTTCTTGAAAACGCAGTGAAGTAACAATTAAGCAATGCGCCCGGGAGTTTATCTCCCGGCGCATATTTATAAAATTTACCTCTTTCTTTTTACCCTTGCCGGAGCTGCCTTTTTTACTTCGCTTATTACCCTTAACATCAGAAGGTCAAAATCGGAACTGAACTTATATTTTTCAGCCGCTTCAACGGCAGAAAGTTCCAGCTTACCAGTCTTTCCCTTTATATTAATTGTAGAAGCAATTATTTCCCCTTTCGGATTCTTTGCCATGACAAGCCAGAAGGTCCCCCTCTCTGCCGAACGGGCTGCTTTCTGAATTGCAAGGGCAAGATCGTCCCAGTTATTTCCCAATGTGCAGTTGCGCCCTTTCCCCCCTTCAATGAAAATATGCGGTTTAATCTGTGCTGAAATTGTTAGTGCTGATAAAAAGAAAAACAGAATCAGGATACGGGGCATAGCTACTCCTTATTGAGATTAAATGACCGGCAAAGTTAAGAAAGACAAGTCGAATTTTAAAAGAAAATCTCTGTGGTTTACTCTGTGTACTCTGTGACCGGAGTAATCTAAAGAATTGTTACAAAACCGGGCTTCTCAGGACATTGAGTGCCGCTGAGTGCGCACAGAGGAACACTGAGTAACAATTTTAAATCCTGATCATATTTTAATCTCCGTGGAACTCTGTGGTGTACTCTGTGCAACTCTGTGACCGGAGCAATCTAAAGAATTGTTACAAAACGGGGCTTCTCAGGACGCTGAGTGCGCACAGAGGAACACTTAGGGGATAAAGAAGTATGGAGATTTTATTATAAATATTCCAAATTTTAGAATAGGACTGGCTTATAATGAATTTTTAAATATTTATTTCATTATTTATCATTAAAAACCTAAAAAACGAGCTAAAATAGAAGCACAAATAAGACTTAGCATCCGTATAAGACGCTATTTTCCTTTTTTTTTGTTATAATTCTGTTCTAAAATTTTACACTCTCTCAGGCTTTAAATGAGGGAATATTTTCAAACAAAAAGTGAGGACACATTGTCGATCCTAGGAAAGATTAAAGATTTCTTTTTCCGCAAAGACAGGGCAAGTATAGGAGGCGGAGAAAAGGCAATCCAGAAACAGGTAGCGATGGGTAAGATGACAGCACGCGACAGAATCAACGCGCTTCTCGACCCGAATTCATTTCTTGAATTCGATCTCTTCGTTGAACACGCCTGCAAAGATTTCGGAATGGAAAAGAAAGAACTGGCAGCTGACGGTGTAATTACAGGGACAGGAACAATTGCAGGGTATCCGGTTTGTATCTTCGCACAGGATTTTACTGTTGCGGGAGGCTCTCTCGGACTAATGCATGCTAGAAAGATTACAAAGGTGATGGACCATGCAGTTAAAATGGGACTTCCATTAATAGGTATTAACGACTCAGGCGGCGCACGCATTCAGGAAGGGGTAAACTCGTTAGCAGGATACGGCGAAATTTTCTACCGCAACACACTGGCTTCCGGAATCATTCCGCAGATTTCTGTTATTTTAGGCCCCTGCGCCGGCGGCGCAGTTTATTCCCCCGCCCTTACAGACTTCGTTTTCGTAGTTGACAAAATCTCCAAGATGTTCATTACAGGTCCGGAAGTAATTAAGACTGTTTTGGGAGAGGAAATCTCTATGGAAGACCTCGGAGGAGCCAGAATACAGAGCGAAATTACGGGTAACGCCCACTTTTTTGCAAAATCGGAAATCGAATGCTTTGATCAGATTAAGAGACTTCTCTCTTTTATTCCATGGAACAATATGAAGAAACCGGAGCCTTTTGCGCCGAAGAAACCAAAAGCCCGTTTTGAAATTGAGAAAATCATTCCTTCCGATCCATCACAACCATACGATGTACGCGATGTAATAAAATCTATTGTTGATGATTCCGATTTTCTTGAAATACAGGAAAGCTGGGCAGCCAACATTGTTATCGGTTTCGGACGCCTTAATGGTGACACCATAGGTATTATCGGCAACCAGCCTTTGGTACTTGCCGGTGTTCTCGATGTGGATTCATCCGATAAAGCCGCACGCTTTATCCGTTATTGCGATGCATTTAATATTCCTCTCGTTACTCTGGTAGACTTACCCGGATATCTCCCCGGGGTTGATCAGGAACACGCAGGCGTTATCCGCCACGGTGCAAAAATCCTTTATTCGTACAGCGAAGCTACAGTGCCGAAAATTACAGTCATTTTGAGAAAGGCTTACGGCGGCGGATACATTGCTATGTGCTCACGCCACCTCGGAGCAGATTTCGTATTCGCTTGGCCTACAGCTGAAATTGCAGTTATGGGACCCGAAGGCGCTGCAAATATTATTTTCAAGAGTGAAATTCAGAATGCAGCAGATCCTGACGCAATGCGCAAACAGAAAGTTCAGGAATACACAGAAAAATTCGCTAATCCTTATGTCGCTGCCGCAAACGGCTATATAGACGCGGTTATCAATCCTAACGAAACCAGAAACACAATTGCACATACAATTAAAGTTTCCGCCAATAAAAAGGAAACAAGACCTTATAAAAAACATGGAGTACCGCCGTTCTAGTATGGAAAACGAAATCAAAAAAAACAGTTTGGTAATTGACGATACAGTTTACGAGACTCAGCTTACAAGAAAGTTCAGACAGCGTAAACCATACGCCAAACCGGATCCAAAGCTTCTCCACGCTTTTATTCCCGGCAATATCAGGGAAATTTATATAAAAGCAGGACAGCGGGTTAAAGAGGGGGACAAAATCCTCATTCTTGAAGCAATGAAAATGAAGAACACCCTTACCGCACACAGAGAAGGGGTTATTAAAAGCATCCGTGTTGAAACCGGGGATATGGTTTATAAAGGACAGGTCCTTGTAGAATTTGAGTAAACTGTTCAGACCGTAAAATTAAAGGCGTCCTAAAAGGACGCCTTTTTTATTTTAATCCAGACTGCAATAAATATCATTTTATGAATTAAGAATCCCATCAATCAATTTAAGTTCTTCATCCGGGAAAGAGAGATTCTGCAAAGCACCTGCATTTTCAATAATCTGTCCGGTGCTGCTTGCTCCAATCAATACAGAAGTCACGCTTTCAAGGCGCAGGTTCCAGGCCAAAGCAAGCTGAGATACTGTCTGCCCTCTCCTTTCCGCAAGTTCATTAAGCTTCTTCACCTTAATCATCTTATCCTCAGTAATATGTTCGCGTCTCAGAAAGCCCCCCGGCTTTGAAGCACGCGAATTCTCCGGTATCCCTTTCAGATATTTTGATGAAAGGATCCCCTGCGCAAGAGGAGAAAATGTAATACATCCCAATTCCTTTTCTTTAAGCAGAGGAAGCAGTGTGGTTTCAATGCCCCGGTTGAACATATTATAAGAGGGCTGATGGATAATGAAAGGAGTTCCGAGGCTTTTGAATATTTCCGAGGCTTTGGCAGTATAGGGCGCATCATATTTTGAAATACCGGCATAGAGTACTTTTCCCTGCTTTACTGCATGGTCTATTGCATAAATTGTTTCTTCCATCGGAGTATCAGGATCAAACCGGTGATGATAGAAGATATCCACATAATCCAGCCCCAATCTCTTCAGACTCCGGTCCAGGCTTGCAAGAATATATTTGCGCGAACCCCAGTCTCCATACGGTCCCGGCCACATTGTATACCCTGCCTTGGTAGAGACTATAATCTCGTCCCGGTATTTGATGAATCCTTCTTTAAGCATTCTCCCGAAAGTAACTTCGGCACTCCCCGGAGGAGGCCCGTAATTATTCGCTAAATCGAAATGAGTAATCCCGAGATCAAATGCCTTATAAATCATACTGCGTGCATTTTGATAATCGTCCCCTTCGCCGAAATTATGCCACAATCCAAGCGATAATGCAGGGAGCAAAAGCCCGCTGTTGCCGCATCTGCGGTAGAGCATATTCCCGTATCGCGATTCTGAAGGAATATATTCCATATTATTTTACTTCAGTCAGTTTAATCATTACGGCACCGTGTCGCGGTATTGTGCATTTATAACTTTTATCAATTCTACCCGTGTTTTTCTGACGCCACAAGTCTCTTACCATATATTTCCCTTTAAGGTTCAAGTCGGCAAGTTTAACATTAACATTTGCTTTCTCTTCCCCCCTGTTAAAAATGCCTGCCGCAATTGAACCGTCTTCAAGCATCTTCGTCCAGACTTCAATTGAGCCGTCTACATAAGTCCTGCTTGCCTGTTTCCCCAAGGGGTCCTGGTTAACTTCAATCACTTCGTCATTCGTTAGAAGGCTTAATGTAAATTCATCCATTTGCGTCATATCGCATCCGATTAAAAGAGGAGATGCAAGAAGAGACCATAATGTTATATGAGTATATTGTTCACTCGGGGTCAATTTTGTATCGTGCAGTCTTGGGCCCCATCCTACCTTACCTACAACAAGCATATCAGGGTCGTTCCAGCTGCCGGGACCGGCGTATTTTTCTTTACCGGCCTGTGAGAAGCCGATTCCTTCAACGCTGTTCCAGCTGTCTGTAATATCTCCTGTGGTTCTCCAGCAGTCGCCGCCAACCGAGGCTCCCCATTCCCATACATTTCCCATTCCGTACTGACATAGAGAGAATACAATATCCCTTTTAACAGCATCAAGGGCTTTGCGCATTACCTGGTATGGTTTTTTTAATTCAGGAAGCGAATTGTCTTTGGCAGTCCTGCTGTATGAACACCAGTCATATTTAAGATAATCGAATCCCCAGTTGGCAAACTGAATTGCATCTTCCTTTTCGTAATTAAGGCTTCCGGTAAAGCCGGCGCAGGTAAGAGAGCCTGGAGAAGAATAGATACCTATTTTAAGTCCCTTTGAGTGGATATAATCGGCAAGTCCTTTCATATCGGGGAAATGCTTATTAGTTTGAATCATTCCGTTCTTATCCCGCATTTCGCCATTCAGCATAGGATCTTTTGAATCGGGTTTTATCATCCAGCAGTCATCAATGTTTATATATGTCCATCCGTGATTTATCAGTCCGCTTTTTACCATAGCATCGGCAGCTGATTTAATTTTCTCAGCTGTAACATCTCCTGCAAAGCAGTTCCAGCTGTTCCATCCTAAAGGTGGGGTTAATGCGATTTTTCTGCCGCAGATAATTTTAAAATCCTTCTCAGCTTTGCCAAGAGAATTTTTTGCAATCAGCTTTACCCGGTACTCCCCTTCCATTCCTACAGTACCTGTTATAATACCTGTTTTTTTATCGAGTACAAGCCCCTCCGGAAGATAGAGAGCGTCGAATTCCATCGGCCTCTTGCCGGTAGCTGGAATAGTATATTGAAACGGATTACCCGGCCTTACTCCGAAGACTTTTGCACCGTTTATCTTTGGGCTGGGAGATTCTTTAGGAGTAAGGATGTAAGGTTTTTCCTTAGGCACGGTAACGGCGGCCGGTTTTTTCCCTTTAACGATAAATTTCGCATCGGCCCAATCGGCGTGGTCATAATTTATATCATCACCGCCGTCATTGATTACGAGTATAAGCTGTTTAATGCCTTTAAGGCTGATATCAACTTTAACCGGTTCCATACCTACCTTAAGGACTTCGCTTTTCCAAAGAGTTTTGCCGTCCCCCGTAATCTCATAGTTTACAGATCCCCTCTTATTGCTTCCGTTTTCAACATCAACGCCTGCGTATGCAATAAAGCGATCGTTTCCGCCGGCTAGATTTATCCTGAAAATACTTTTAGCGTGGGAACCGACACCGTTTTTGAAAGAAACAGAACCAATTTTAATCGGATTTCCGTCAACCGATTTATTAATCTGCGGTTCTCCCCATCCCTGCTGAATCTGTTTAATATCGAGTGATGTCAAAAGCACTGTATCTGCTTTCTGAGCGTAAATCAATCCGCTGCCGGCAATCAAAAGTGCCGCTACTAAATAATAAAATTTAAATTTCATTTTGTCCCTCAACCAATTCGTTTGGAAAAATCCTTTAACTAGAACCTTTCCTATTCTTTATAAAACTACCGGCAAATTATTTACCGGCAGCTTTAAAAATAATTACTCCCGTAACTCCCGCCAGTATTGAAGCGGCAATAATTGCGAGTTTGGAAATATTAATTAAATCTATTTCGCTATAGGAAAGATTCGTTATAAAGATAGACATAGTAAAACCGATACCGGCAGTAAAACCGACTCCAGCCATTTTAATCCAGCCTGAATATTCCGGCATCCGGCAGAGGTTAAGCTTTACTGAAATCCAGGAGAATATCACTATGCCGACCGGCTTTCCAATCAGAAGTCCTAAAATTATACCAAGGCTTAATGATGAAAAGAGCTGAGAAAAGCTTTCTCCCGACAGTGTAATTGCGGTATTTACAAGTGCAAAAATGGGAAGTATTATAAAATTTACCGGTTTGTGAAGAGCATGTTCAATTTTTTCCAGCGAGCTAATTGGAATAGAAACCGCAAGAAGCACTCCAGCTATTGTTGCGTGAACTCCCGATTTAAGGACAAAAAACCACAATACGAGTCCGGCTATAAAATATAATGAAAGGTATTTTACCTTAAATACATTGAAAAGCATAACCAGTACAAATAAGGCGGCAGCATAGAAAAGATAATTGACCGCGAGATTTGATGTATAAAAGAATGCAATAATAATAATTGCGCACAAATCATCTATTATTGCCAGAGCTGTTAGAAACACCTTTAGGCTGAATGGCACATTTTTTCCCAATAGAGAGAGCACTCCAAGAGAGAATGCAATATCTGTGGCTGTTGGAATTGCCCATCCGTTAATATATTGGGTCCCGCTGTTAAAAAAGACAAATATCAAAGCCGGCATAACTACACCCCCTATTGCCGCGAAAATAGGGAGCAAAGCCTTTTTAAATTCTGAAAGCTCTCCTTTAACCAGTTCCCTTTTAATCTCGAGCCCAACAAGGAAGAAGAAAACGGCCATCAGCCCGTCATTAACCCAATGTGAAATTGATTTCGAAAAGAATGCGGGGCCGATTTTATTTTCCCAGAATAATGCGTAAGATGGTCCGAAACTCATGTTGCTGAGTGTAATCGAAATGATTGTCGCCGCTACGAGAAGAATTCCTGAAAGTTTGCCGTCATCGGCAAGCTCTTTTAATGGATTGATTAACTTTCCCTGAATAATTTTTTTCATTGGTCCTCCGGTTAATTTTTTCAATCGGGAATCAACACAAAAGAAAAAGTTTATAGTTTTATTCTAATACCAAGCGAAGTCCCTCCGGTAATCTCAACCGGGGAGTCATGCATATCAACCACAAATTTTCCAATAAAGTGCCCAATAAAAGCACCTAAAAAGACATCCGATACCCAATGCCGGTTATTATATACTCTCGAAGCAGCAGTAATTACTGCCGGTGCATAACAGAGTGCCTTAAGCCATGGATTTTTAACCTTTGAGGCAAAGACGGTAGAAACCGCAAAAGATACACTTGCGTGCCCGGATGGGAGAGATTGGTACTGATCCCCTTTTCCCAGATCGAACGGATGGAATGTAAACGCGTTATCTGCAGCAGAGGGGCGCCCTCTTCCAATAAAGGATTTCAATACAAGAGTAACTGCTCCGGTATATGCTATTGCCTGAATCATTTCATAACCGAACTGCCAGGCATAATCATTATCCCCCAGATACCCGAATGCAAGAAGTCCTGCCCCGAGGGCTATATGTGGAGTTGCGTCTCCGTAGATAGTGCCGAATCTCATTATCCCTCTGTTTTCAAGGGACCTGTCCTCCATCATCTTTGATTTTACCGGTTCGTCTGCCTGCATTAATAAAATAGTTCCGGCAACAATGGAACCTGCTTTCACAAAGTCGGAACTTTCCCAGGAAAAAGGTTTTGCAATAAAATCTCCAGTCTCCCCCCAAAATTGATTAAAGTCATATTTTTTCTGGGAATATGAAACGGAAGAAATGAGGGAGAAGAAAACAAGAAAGGATAAAAGTGATTTATTTATCAGATTCATAAGCATCAAGAATTAGTGTAAATAATAATTTCGGCTTTTTCCATTGTAATTAGTCCGCCGAGTTTATTCTCTTTAAAGAGCTTCTGCAGGTAGGGCACAAACGCCTCTATTTTTTCCTCCGTATCTACAATTTCAATAACAAAGGGGAGGTCCTGTGAAATATCGAGAAATTTGGCTGAATGAACCCTGCTCTTTCCGCCGAATCCCATAACCCCTTTATAAACCGTTGCCCCTGCCAGATTCCGATTACGGGCTTCCAGGACTATAACTTCATATGCGGCAACATGCCCTACTTTGTCCGCTTCCCCGATAAAAATTCTAAGTAATTTAGCGCTGCTTCTCTCTTCCATTTAGAACCTCGTTAATAAATAACCGATGTAAACACCAAGAAAGGAAACAACAACATTAAGAAACACATTTAATCCGGCAAGATAATACTCAGAATCGCGCACCAAATTGAATGTTTCAAATGAAAAAGTTGAAAAAGTAGTAAATCCGCCGCAAAGGCCAACTCCCAGAAAGAGTTTTAGAATAGGCGGGACCAATCCTTTTTCATCAAAACCGAAGATAATAATTCCAAGAGCGATGCTTCCAAGCACATTAATTGCCAGAGTACCAAACGGGAAAAGCGCAGGGAGAATTTTATAAACCGCCCCCGATAGCCAATAACGGAGTGATCCCCCGAGCCCCGCACCTAAGAATACAGCTAAATAATTCTTCATTTTTTACTCAAATATATGGAAATCCCTTTTGTGATAAAATATTAAATTCCGGTGTAACAATTTTGGAGGGTCCTAAGTCTAAACAATAAACAGAATAAAGGAGTGATGAAAATGAAAAACGGATTCACAATACTAAAATCAGATTCGGGGAAATGGGCCGCCATAATAGCACTTATTTTAATGGGCATTCTCCTTTCCAGCAATACATTCGCCAAAGAACTAAAGAAACTGCACGAAAAGGATTTTACTGTTAAATCAGGCGAAAAACTTAAAATTTCGGCAGAAACAGCCGATCTTAATATAAGGACCTGGGATAAAGAAGAAGTAAATATAAAGGTTTACGGCAATAATAAGGCCGAAAGCAGGCTCCGTTTTGAATTTGAAAAGACCAGCTACGGAGTAAGAATCCGTGCGGAAAAATCGGGCAGCTGGATTTCGAACCTCTTCGGCTCAGGCATTCAGGCTAAAATTGATATTATGGCCCCTAAGAATTTTGAACTTGAGCTTTCTACTTCCGGCGGCGATATTACAGTCGGATCACTTAAAGGGAAACAGTATCTGCATACCTCCGGGGGAGATATTGAGCTTTCCAATACCGAAGGAAATCTTAATGCAATTACCAGCGGCGGGGATATAAAGGTACATAAACATTTAGGATGGTCCAAAGTTGAAACCTCGGGGGGAGATATAATATTTAAAGACTGCGAAGGAGATGTAAACGGAGAAACATCAGGAGGAGACATTACAGTTGAAGCCCGCAGCGGTAAGATTAATCTCTCTACATCGGGAGGGGACATAAAACTCTATTATAAAGGGGATAACAGAGGCATAATGCTCGATACAAGCGGCGGAGATATATATGCATTCGTGCCGGCAGATATTAAGGCAAATGCAAATTTTTCAACCTCCGGAGGGGATGTAACCAATAAAATTAATGCTACCAATGTAACCAAGGAATCGTCACATAAATTTATAGGCGAACTTAACGGCGGCGGTAATAAATTCACGGCCGAAACCAGCGGCGGAGATATTGTAGTAAAAGAGAAATAAATTATTGCTTTTCCTTGTTAAACGGGGCCGAGGCCCCGTTTTTTATTTTAAATCCCCGGCAAAAACAATTCATTATTTTCATGGTGTAAATAAAGCCCCCTTTTTTTGAAAAGACTCTATTTTTAGCTAATTTTATGAATTATTTGAAATATCTTAATCATAAAGGAATCCGAAGATGAAATTAGACTGGAATCAGTTTACCGGCAAAACTGTCAATATTACTATGCTCGAAAATTACGGCGTCGTTTACTCAAAAGAGAATAAAGAACAGCCTATTTTTTACGAAATAGTATTCAAAACAGGAACCCTTAAAGGATGCTACGATGAAGGACTTCTGCTGGATGCCGAAAGAGAGGGAACAAAATATCAGATTTTCGTTCCTTACTCATCAATTAAATGCGTAGAAATATTCTAAGACATGAAACGGATTTTCTTACTGGGCATTTTAGTATCATTCACTCTGCTGCGGGCGCAGGAAATTCAGATTAAGAGCCTGCAGGCCTATGCAGGGAACGACCAGCTCGCGCTTCCTGTTGTAATTCAATCTAAGGAGGCAAAGCAGAATCTTACTATTGAATTTGACGTTAAGGCCCCGCTTGAGCCAAACCTGGTAATTGAATTTAAGTTTGCCGACCTTAACTGGAATCCTTACCAGAATCTTTTTCTGGTAAATCAGGGAAGGAATACAACACAGACACTCTGGTACGAAACAATAAGAATCCCCAATTCCGGAGCCGATTTCCATTATAAGGATTCATTCCCCAATTTCGATATCACTTTCCCCTTCCCGGGAAAATGGATTTTTCTGATTAGGGATTCGATGAATAAAAATAAAATTTATGCCCAGGGCTCCTTTTTTGTGGTTCATAATTCAATCCCCATAAGACAGAATATAAAACGGGAAGTAACAGACGACGGCAGGTTCGGCCGCATTGAGTTGAACCGGGCATTCTCAATTGACGCAAATTTTATCCTCCCCGATTCGCTCCATCCTGCAAACGTAACAGGAGTTGAAATAATTGAGAACAGAAAGATTTATTCCCCTTACCAGATTGGCAGAATTAATTCCGGCGTAAGAAATTATTATTTTGACGGAGGAAGAGGCTTTACTTTCAATGCACGCGATATACGTCCCGGCAACGGCTACAGGAGCATTGATATAAGAGACCGGGGCAGGTACCCCTCCCCTGCGGCCAATGCAAGGTTCGAAGAGATTGATAATTCGGAATTCTATTCATTCAGGAGGCACGACCTTGTAGGGGGTTCGATGATTATGAATTACAGGAATGAGAACTCGGTTTACCTGAAGGCAAAATTCAGGCTCCGCCTCCCAAACGAAATAAATAAAAAGGTCTTCATTACAGGATCATTCTGCAATTGGATTGTTCTTCCGGAAAACGAACTTGAACCTGAAAATGGAATCTACACAAAGGAAATTGAGCTTAAAAGAGGAGAGTATGATTACCAGTATGTTCTTGCAGACCTGATAAACGGGAAATTGGAGAATATAGACTGGTATACCCTCGAAGGAAATTTCTGGGAAACAGATAATGATTATCATATTTTCATTTATTACTTTACTCCCGATAAAGGCGGATACAATAAAATAATGGGATATAAAAAAATCAGAAGCGGTGGATTATGAGAAAAATCAAGACTGCAGTAATAGGCACAGGGCATCTGGGCAAACTGCATACCAAATTATTAAGAGAAGTCGATAACTGCGAATTCGTGGGTATTTACGATAAGGATATTGCGAAGGCTAAAGAAGTAGGAAACGAATTCAATGTTAACGTAATTGAGAATCTCGAAGATGTATTCGCAAAGGCCGAAGCAGTTTCAATTGTAGCAACAACCAGCGCCCATTATGAGTTATGCAAAGCCGCCCTTGAAAAAGGAGTGCATGTATTTGTAGAAAAACCGATTACGGCGCAAATATGGGAAGGGGAAGAAATTGTAAAACTGGCAAATGAAAAAAATCTCAAGCTTCAGGTCGGACACATCGAAAGATTCAATCCCGCCCTCCTTTCCCTTGAACAGTACAACCTTAATCCAATGTTCGTTCAGTCCGACCGTCTCGCTCAATTTAATCCGCGCGGAACCGATGTTGCGGTTGTTCTTGATTTAATGATTCACGATATTGACATTATACTCAGCCTTGTAAAAAGCGAAGTTAAAGATGTGCGCGCAAGCGGAATAGCAGTTGTGAGCGGAAATATTGACATCGCCAATACAAGAATAGAATTTGAAAACGGTGCAGTAGCCAATGTTACAGCAAGCCGCATTTCCCAGAAGAGAATGAGAAAAATGAGAATGTTTCAGCGTGAAGGATATATTTCGGTCGATTTCCAGTCAGGCTCGGCAGAAATTTACAGACTGGCAGATCCGGGTGTCGATCTTTCGGAAGGATTTATATCTTTCGGCGAAATGGGAATAGGCGATAAGAAAAAGATGGTAATCTATGAACAGCCTCAGATTAAAGAAGTGAACGCGCTTAAGTACGAACTGCAGCTATTTGTTAATGCAGTTCTGAATGACCAGAAACCGGTTGTTACCGGAGAAGACGGATTAAAAGCCCTCCGCGTAGCAGACATCATAATTAAGAAAATCGAAGAATCGACAATCTCATTAATTGAGGATAACAAAAATGCCTAAGATGAAATACGCGCTTGGAGTTGACCTTGGGGGGACATTCATTAAGATTGGAATTGTGAATGAAAAAGGGAAAATTCTGAAGAAGGCGGAAATTGAAAGCAAAGCCAAGGAAGGGCCGAAGGAAGTGGTTAAACAGCTTAATAAGGTTATTAAACTTATTCTGTCGGACAACCGCTATAAAATTGAAGGCATAGGAATCGGATCCCCAGGAATGGTGAATGCAAAAAAAGGCATTGTTGAGAATCCGCCTAACTTTCCCGGGTGGGACAAGGTGAACCTGAAAAAAGTGATACAGAAGGAATTCGGCATACCAACGGAAATAGAAAATGACGCAAATGCCGCAGCCGTAGGAGAACTGATTTACGGCTCGGGCAAAAAACTTAAAAGTTTTATTATGGTTACGCTTGGTACCGGAGTAGGCGGCGGGATAATATACAACAAGAAAATTTACCGGGGCGATACCGGCGCTGCAGGCGAGGTGGGACACATTACAATAGATTATAACGGAGAGCCCTGCAATTGCGGCTCGGTTGGATGCATTGAAGCATACATCGGCAATAACTACCTGATACAGAGAATTAAGAAAGAGTTGAGAAAACATCCGGAATCGGCAGTCCTCAAACTGGTTGAAGGGGACTTAAAGAAAATAACTCCACGGATTATTCACGAGGCTTCATTAATTGACGATAAATTTGCAAACTGGGTAATAACCGATACCGGCACAAAACTCGGGTATGCGCTCGCATCTGTTGTAAACGTTCTTGATATTGCAAATGTTATTATTGGAGGCGGAGTGTCAGGTTTCGGAGAACTACTATTCAGGTCCGCTGAGCACTCAATTAAAGAGAGAGTTCTTATTCCAATTAAGCCCAGAATAAGGGTATACCCGGCAAAACTTAAAAATGAAGCGGGCATTAAAGGGGCTTCGGCTCTTGTGTTCTATAAATCGTAATTGTGTATGATGAAATATTCCCTTACAAAAATATTACCTCTGCTCCTCCTCTTTTTCTTTTCCGCCGCAGTTTATGCGCAGGAAAATAAAAGCATTGCAAGGGATACATTAAAATCCGCAGTAATCGATTCTGCCAAAACCGATACAACAAAAACTAAAAAGACAGGCGATATTGACGCGGTTGTCTATTCCGCTGCTGCCGATTCGATGATTATGAATGTTAAATCGAAAAAGATGCAGGTTTACGGCAAAGGCTCACTTAAGTATAAAGCCACGAATCTTAAAGGGGGACAAATCTTCGTTGATTATAATATCAACGAGCTTGAAGCATTCGGCACTCCCGATTCTACAGGAAAACCTACAAAAGACACTCCGGTTCTAACAGACGGCGGCCAGTCCTATGAAGGGGAACGGATGAGGTATAACTTTAAGACCCAGCAGGGATATATTGCCGCGGCTAAGAATAAGGTAAAGGATACCCGCTACGAAGGGGAAAAAGTTAAAAAGGTTGATAAAGAAACTTTCTTTATTGAGCACGGAATGTTCACAACCTGTAACGAAAAAGAGCCGCATACCCATTTTACTGCTGCAGAAATGAAAGTTATAACAGACGATAAAATAATTGCCAAATGGGTATTTATGCACATTGCCGGAATCCCCCTCCCCATTCCCCTCCCGATGGCTGTTATTCCAAACCAGACCGGCAGAAGAAGCGGTATAATTATGCCCGGCTACGGAGAGGATGTTAACAGAGGGCTCTATTTATCGCATCTCGGCTATTTCTTTGCATTAAGCGATTATTACGATCTGGCATTAACCACCGACCTATTTTCGCGCGGAGGATTCGGACTTAAAGGGAGAATCAGATATAATAAGAGATATGATTTCAGCGGAGAATTCAACGCCGGATTTACTAACAGGATTACCAGCGGTTCGGAAAGCAAGGAATGGAATATTTCTCTTTTCCATAACCAGAAAATCGATCCCACTTCCTCCCTTGTTGCAAATCTGCAGTTCCAGAGCGCCTCATACAACACTTATAACTCGTACGATTACAACAACCTGCTCCGACAGCAGATAATTTCGAGCGCAACTTACTCAAAAAACTTTGAAGACCTGGGGGCAAGCCTTTCTTTAAGCTATAACAGGACTCAGAATATTTCAGACGGCACATATACGGAAAACCTGCCGAGCATTAACTTCAGCAAGACAATGTTCTATCCGTTCAAAAGCAGGAGCAAGGGAGGAGTAGTTGACCAGAAATGGTATGACCTTATAGGAGTAAACTATAGTGCCAGCTTCGATAACCGGCGGGTTAAAACAATTAATCAGGAAACCAGCAGGGATACCGTTGAATCCCATATGGGGGTAAGACATAATATATCAATTAATGCTTCCCCAAAAATAGGCTATTTTACACTTACTCCTTCTCTTTCATATCAGGAACGCTGGTACAACAAAAGAATTGAAAAAGAAGAAACCGAATACTATACCGATTCCAGCGGTGTTCAGGTAAAAAAATATAAGGAAACCGAGCGCGAGGTAAGCGAATTTAATTTTGTAAGGACTTTCAGCCTTAGTCTTGCAGCCTCTACAAAACTATACGGCGTTATGCCTGCAGGATTTTTAGGCATTGAAGCTTTCAGACATACTATAACCCCTTCAATTTCATATAACTACACCCCCGATTTCAGTTCCGATTCCTGGGGATATTACGGAAGCTATAAAAGGCACGACGGTGCTACTATAAAGTATGATAAATTCAGCCGTGAAGTCTACTCGGGCGTCAGTTCAGGCGAAAGCCAGTCAATTTCCTTTGGTATCGGAAACGTATTTGAAATGAAAACTGAAAAGGATCCTACCGATACAACCTCGCAGTCGCAGAAGATTCAGCTTTTAAACTTCTCCCTTTCGAGCGGATACAACTTTACCAGAGAGAGAAACAGACTGGAGAATCTTAACGCCCAGTTCAGAACGCAGATTGGTAATCTGTTGGATTTTTCGGGAAGCGCAATGTATACTTTCTATGATTCCGACGAAAACGGAAATATATTAGAGAATTATCTTGCTTCAGCCGGCAAAGGGCTTTTTAGAATTGCAAGTTTCTATATTACAGTATCTACCAACCTCTCCCCCGAAACATTCAGGTCTTCCTCTACCGGAGCCGATAAGAAACCGGAGACCAACGACGGGGATATGAGAAGAGGAATGAACCAGACTGAGGATTTAATAAGCCCTATTAAAGAATCTTCTGCCGATTATTCAATTCCCTGGAACCTCGGTTTATCTTTAACATATAATTCAGATTCCAGAACCCCCTCATCTAGCACGAGAAACGCAAGTATGTCTGCAAACTTCAGTATGAATCTTACCAAGAAGATGAAGATTTCATTCTACGGAAATTACGATTTTCAGACAAAGCAGTTTCTTGCGCCCCAGATTAATATAAGCCGCGATATCCACTGCTGGGAGATGAATTTGAGATGGAATCCGCTCGGAGCATATAGAGGATTCTATTTTGTAATTAGAATGAAAGCCCCCGAATTCCAGGATATTAAATATGAAAAAACCGAAGGACAATATTCGGGACGGTTCTAATTACTATGCAGAAATTCATTATTGACGGCAACAACCTAATAGGAAAAATTCCCGAATTAAAATCAATTCCAAAGAGCAATCAGCAGAGCGCCCGCGAAAGACTTGCCGCAATCCTTGACCGTTATTTTACCGGGAAAAAATTAAAAATCACACTACACTTTGACGGATTTGCAGGCCCCGCTATTAAGACCAATCACCTGTCAATCCGCTATTCCGAGAGCCGCCCGGCAGATGATTTAATAAGAAAAGAAATTGAACATTCGAAAAATCCGAAACTCATTACTGTTGTATCTTCTGATAACAGCCTCGGTTCCTTTGCAAAAGCCTGCTCCTGTACAGTTGTAAAAGCCGAATCATTCTCAAAAGAAATATATAAAAAAGAGGTTAACGATGAGGCCGATAGAATTAAGGGAATTAGCAAAGAAGAGATAAAAAGGCTTTTTGAAATCGATTAATTAAATGTTCTGCCGGCCTAAAATCACCCCCTCAAAATTCAGCAATAAATTCCGATAATATAGCAACAAAAGGAGATATTATGCCGGTTATTAAATGGAATTCTGCTTACAGCATTGGAATTGATGAAATAGACGAACAGCACAAGATACTTCTTTCAATAATTAACGAGCTCTACGATGCCCATTCTAAGGGGATGGGACAGGTTGTAATTGCCGATACTATTAATAAACTTTTTGATTATACGAATGAGCATTTTACCATGGAGCAGGAAATGCATTTGCAATATAAGTTTCCCCATGCTGCAGCTCATAAAGAAGAGCACAACGAATTTGTAATGAAACTGGAGGCATTAAGACAGGATGCCGAGAGAAAAAACCTGCTTCTTGCTTTAAAAACACTAGACTTTCTGAAGGACTGGACTATAACCCACATTCTGGGTTCCGACAAAGAATTCGGCGAATATCTTAGAAGAGTAGAACTTCAATAAAAAAAAGGGCGGTTTAACCGCCCTTTTTTTATGATTAAATAATTCCTGCAGCTTTCTCCAACATTTCTGTTGTAAGTGATTTTGGCCTTTCGAGGGGATAGCCGAGTGCTCGTGCCCATACGATATTTGCACAAACTCCGAATGCCCTTCCTATTCCGAAAAGAACAGTATAGAATTCGTATTCCCTTAAGCCGTAATACCATTGAATAACTCCCGACTGGGCATCGACATTCGGCCATGGGTTCTTTGCTTTCCCCTGTTCAAGAAGGATTGGAGGCACAACCTTATAGAGAAGGTCAACATATTTGAATAAATCGTCTTCCTTAAGATGGGTCAGACAGAATTCTCTCTGAGCTGTATAGCGGGGATCGGTTTTTCTTAATACAGCGTGACCGAAACCGGGTACTACGTGCCCTGAAGCAAGCGTATCCCATACAAATTTTTTCATTTCATCTTCTGAAGGCACTTTGCCCCCCATCTGCTCATAAACGCCCTGAATCCAGCGGAGAACCTCTTCGTTTGCCAATCCGTGCAGCGGACCGGCAAGCCCGTCAAGCATAGCTGAAATAGAATAATAAATATCGGAGAGAGCGCTCGATACGAGGTGACCTGTGTGCGCGCTTACGTTACCGCTTTCGTGATCGGAGTGAAGTATAAAGAACATTCTTGCTACATCGTCGTAAGGCTTATTAATCCCCATCATGTGGGCAAAATTGCCTCCGAAATCGAGAGACGGGTCGGATGGAATTACGTCCCCGTTTTTATACTTCCAGCGGTATATGAAAGCGCCGATTTCAGGAAGTTTGGCGAGAAGATTAAGGGAATCTTCATAATATGCGTCCCAATAATCATTCTTTTTAAGAGAGTGGTATTTTTTTGCGAAGACCGATTCTTTCTGCATTGCGAGAATAGCCGCGGAGAACATAACCATCGGATGTGAATCCTTGGGGAATGCCTTAAGGATGTCAAATACATAAGCCGGAACGGCGCTTCTCTTTTTAAACTCATCTTTGATTTCGCCAATTTCGCTTTCCGAAGGGATATCCCCGGTTAAAAGTAGATAAAACAATCCTTCAACATAAGGCATTTCGGCACCGGCCGGTTTGGGAAGTTTTTCAAGAAGTTCAGGTATGGTCATATTCCTGAAACGGATTCCTTCCTGCGGATCAAGATATGAAATATCGGTCACTAACGACTTTATATCCCGCATACCTCCGATAGCCTGTCCAATATCGACTTCATCGATTTTAACATTGCTGAATTCTTTAAGGAGTCTTGTGGTTCTGGGGCGCCAGCCCTCAATTTTTTGAGATAGGTTTTGTTTAATGGTAGACATACTTCCTCCATAATGGTTTAATAAAAACTCATTTCATGGAATCGATATTATAAATAAACGCAACTTACCAGGGCATCAAATCAGATCTTCTAAATAACTTGGTCTGCGGCACCTCTGCCGCTCTTGATAGCTCCTTCAATAGTAGCCGGAAGTTTAGTGTCTACCCAATCTCCCGCTAATACAAAATTTGTAAGCGGGCTAAAAATATTTTTTCTTTCGAGATTAGATGCAGAAGCCGGTATAAAGGTCGCATTCTTTTCCCGGACGACTAAAAAATCTAAAATCTTAACGGTGTTAAAGTAATGGAAATATTTTTGAATTTCAAAACAAAATTTTCTAATTATCGAATCATTATCTAATTCGGTCAATTTGTCCGCTGAACTGGTTACCAAAGTAATATATGAGCCCTTATTGAACAGCCAGTGTATTTCAGAACCTATAAATCCGTAGAATGGTTCCTTAAACGGGTTGCTCTCAAGTTTTATATGAAGAGAAAGAATGGATGAATCTTCTAAAGCAGGTAAATTGAATTGCGGTGTGAATGGTTCAAAAACCAGTCTCTTAAATGCCCTGAGAGGAACGGCTGAGATTACATAATCAAAATCTTTTATATCTCCTCTATTTGTTAAAATTGAATTTACTCTCCGGCCATCGTGAATAATCTTATCTGCCTTTACAGAGGTTAATACCTCTCCCCCATTCTCTTCAATAAACCTTATGGCATTAAAGACAAAAGTATGGCTTAGAGAATTCTTAGGCATTACAATTTTTGATGATTCACTCCCTGTAAGGAATAATTCTCTCAGGATATCGCGGAATAATGAGGCTGAAGTTTTCTGCATCGATGCATTTAGAGTCCCTACAGCAAGAATTTCCCACAGGCATTCAATCTCCTCTTTTCCCTGCCCCCCTCTTTTAAGCCATTCGGCAACGGTAATATCCTTACTAATGTGGGCATTAAAGATTATATCGTTGATAAAAAAACGCAGTACTGAAAACCGTTCTCTAAGGGAGAGCGCTCTATATCTCAAAATAGCCGATGTAAGGTTTAAGGGATAGAAGAAAGAGCCGGCATTAAGAAGAAATTCCTCTCCCCCCTCTTTTACAAAAGGAACCCGCATTTCATTCTGTGTTTCAACTTCATTAATTGCATTAATCTTTTTGAGGAAATCGAATGTATGCCGGTAGCATCCGGTCATAATATGCTGGCCGTTATCAACATACTGTTCGAATGAGGGATGCAGAAAAGAGTAAGCCCTTCCACCCAGTTTGGGAGATGATTCTATAAGAGTTACTTTAATGTTTTTTCCGGCAAGATAGACTGCGGCAGAAAGCCCTGCCAGCCCTCCCCCTATTACAACGCACTTTTTCATTAATAAACTATGCTGTATTTTGCCCAGACACCAAGAGAGATAGCGGCCTTTTCAAATTTATTAACGCGGATTTTCTTATCATAGATATTGAAATCGGCCCATTCAAGTTTATATAACAGTTTCTGGTAGATATGCTGCATTGCCCTTGCCGCAAAGAGAGATTGCCGGTCTTCGTTATCGAGCGAATTATTTGCCCGGTTAAAGAATTCCTGGGCCCTCGCAGCTTCAAATTTCATAAGATTCACAAATTCCTGATTATATCTGCTTTCCATTATATCTTTTTCTGTATAATTAAAAAGGGCAAGGTCTTCCTGAGGCAGGTAAATACGCCCGTTGCCTGCATCAGTCTTAACGTCGCGCAGTATGTTGGTAAGCTGCATGGCAAGCCCAAGATTAACAGCATAGTCTTTTGTAGAGGAATGTTTGTAACCGAAGATTTCTATACACATCAGTCCTACTGTTGAAGCCACACGGTAGCAGTATTCAACCAGGTCTTCAAATTTAGTATACCTTTTTTTCTGTAGGTCCATTTCCATTCCGACAATCAGCTCAAAGAAAGGCTCAACCGGAATATTAAACTGCTTAATAATGGCACCGACTTTATTAAGGAGCTGATAATTTGAATCCCCTTTCAGAGCTTTTTCAAATTCAACTCTCCATTTTCGGAGTCTTTCATATTTAATATCATCCGGTTCGTTCCCTTCATCAACAATATCATCTGTTTTGCGGCAGAATGCATAAACCGCATTCATAGCATCCCTCTTTGGGGGAGGCAGAAGACTGAAAGCATAATAAAAACTGCTTTTACTTCCCTTAGCTATATCTTTTGCCGCATCGCTCATTTAGCCCGATAGCCCTTTTAACATAAGGATTAAATAATCAAATTTTGTTAGAACCGGCCTCTTATTAAACAAGTCATAATCAAGCTTAATAATTTTGTACAGTATCTTCTTTCCGCCGAAAATTGTCCAGGAAATCTGATACTTTAACTTATAAGGGAGAATCTCAATAAGCCGGCTCCCTTTCATAAACAGCTCCAGGTTTCTTTTGAGCTGGAACTTCATCAGAGATTTAAAGTTATTATCGGCGTTTTTAGTTTCAAAATGAGCCTCTTCAACACCGAATTTTCTCATCTCGTCAAGTGGAATATATATACGCCCCCTCTTATAATCAATAGAAATATCCTGGTAGTGATTAATGAGCTGGAGCGCCGTGCACACATAATCGGAGTATAAATAGCATTCGGGATTTTTGATTCCGAATAATTGAAGCATTATTCTGCCTACGGGATTAGCAGAACGGCGGCAGTAATCGGCAAGCTCTTCAAAATTTTCGTACCGTACCTTTGTAATATCCTGTCTGAATGCTGAAATTAAGTCGAAGAAATATTCCTCTTTCAGCCCGAAAAGATCGATTGTATTCTTAAGGGCGCGCCATAAACCGCTTTCGAATTCATTTTTGAGGCATTTCCTTAAATCATCCTCAAAACTATTCAGTTTCTCTATTCTTTCTTCGGGGGAATCGCTCCCTTCGTCGGCAATATCATCGGCTGTTCTTGCAAACCAGTAAATTATGGCAACATGCTTGCGCAAACGCCCCGGAATAAGAAGAGAAACAACCGGAAAGTTTTCGTAATGCGCTTTTGCACTTTCTGCCGCTTCGGAATATGCTTTTTCTATTTGTTCCATTAGTTTTATAAATTTACACTAATAATTTAATAAAGAAATATGAAAAAGTATTTTTTACTGCTGCTGCTATTATTGAATAGCGGTTATTATGCCCAGGGGATTAAATTCTTCCTTTTGACCAATCCGGCTGAAGCTGCTAAAAACAGGCTTCTTCCCCCCGACTCTATTAAAAGCGCCATTAGCAGATTTGCCCCCGATGCCCCCGTCGTTTGCAGCGGAAATCTGACGGCGAAAGGGACTATAAATGAGTTGTACAGGGGGAAAATGTACTTAGACAGTGTTTCATCAAATATATTCTTTCTCCCGGGTAAAAACGACCTGGGGCAGAATATTTCATCTGTCTTTAATATTTCAAGGGTGTTCGGCAGAGAAGGCTTTATTGCGGATTTTGGAACAACAGTATTGTATGGATTACAGGCAATTAGCACCTCCGACAATACCCGTCCCCATATTTCTTATGAAACTCAGAAAAGGATTAATGAGGATGCGCCATCATTCAGAGGGAAAAAAATAATACTCTTTATTAATGCCCAGCCTGAAGAGATAAGCAATTTTGAAAGAGCTGCCGGTGCATTTTCGGGTTGCGAGGTCAGCATACTCTTTACCCCCGATTTTGCTCTCAAGAAAAAGAAAGAACCGGCACGCCGCCGGATACAGAAACCGGAAGAATTAGATTATCTCCATGCGTTTGAAATAAGAAACGATTCGGCCATTATTTATTCTTACAGTTCCGATAATAATTTTACCCGGTCCGAAATTAGATTGGCCGGCAAAGTTGATCTAAATTCTCTTGCTGAAAGAAAATTGCCCGGCGAAGCAAAGCCGCTTCTTGATTTAAAAAAATCAATATTTGCCGGAATGCTCAGATATAAGGAAAATATTCATATTGGAGCTGCCGACGGAACCGTTTCCTGCTATTCTCCTGATTATAAGTCTAAATGGACTCAGGAGCTTACCGGCACTATTGCCTCTGCCCCAATAATTTCAGAAGGCAACCTGATTGCAGCTTCTGCAAAAGGGGATATAATAATTCTCAATCCCGCTGACAAGAGTGAAGTGCAGTCAATAGGCATTGACTGCGAGATAGTTTCCCCCCTTACCGTTATAGATTATAAAGGAAAGAAAGAACTCCTCATACCCAAGTCTACAAGCTCAACAAAAGCGCTCGTATTCGGAGGTTCTAACGGAGAGGTATTGTGCTATGATATAGAAACCCTTCAGCAATTTTGGATAAATAGCGACTCAAAATCCCCCATTTTGCAAAATGTTATTGATGCCAGCAACAAACTAATATTCAAAAACGGAGAGGGGTACATAATATGCCTCGATAGCCGCACGGGGCAGCTGATATGGAAATGGAATTACAGGGATATATTCGCCGATACGGAATCGAGAATTTATAATACCGGGAAACAAATTGTTACTCTTACTACGGCAAATACTATAGCGGGAATTGACCTGCTGCTGGGGGTAGCCGAATGGGAAAGCGAAAAAGGGGGAATCAAAGATATTTTAATACTGGACGGAGACCGGAATACGATTATAGCAATTGCCGATAAAAAAATTATATTTTTTAATTCAAGGACGGGGAAATTCAAAAGCGAAATTAAAATTAAAGAAAAAAATATAATCTCATTTTTAATACCCGAAGGATATCAAGGCGAGCCTCTCCTGCTGTCATCGGACAATAGAATATTCAGGCTTGAGAAATCGAAGACATTAAAAGCAGCCGGATTTGCCGGCAGCGCCCCGGTTATTTCTTCAGCTCAGTCCGGGAAAAATGAGATTTTAATTCTAAACAGCGACGGACAATTACTCAAAACCACTCTGAAATAAAATGAAAAAATTTGACGGAATAATTTTCGATATAGACGGTACTCTTGCCTCTACAAACAATTTAATTATGGCTTCATTCAACCATGTTGCGGAAATATATCTGGGTAAAAGATTCACCTGGGAAGAAATTCATTCTCTCTTTGGACCAACCGAAAATGTTATTCTTCTTGATATGATGAAGGAAAACTACGAAAAGGCGAGAATGGATTATTACAACTTTTATTCGGAACAGCACGATGCCATGGCCGATATCTATCCCGGAATGAAAGAAATAATTGAAAAGCTGAAGCTGGAGGGAGTCCTTCTTTCCATTTATACCGGCAAAGGGAGAGAAAGCAGCGAGATTACCCTGAAAAAACTTGGCGTCTATGAACATTTTGATATGATTGTAACCGGAGACGATATTGAAGGGCAAAAACCATCCCCCGACGGCGTTGATATGTTTATTAACAAATACGGACTCAACAGGGATAGGGTTATAATGATTGGGGATGCGCCTGCAGATATAAAAGCCGCCCGGAATTCGGGTATTAAAGTTGCTTCGGTAGTATGGGACAGCTATGCAAAAGAAAAAGTGCTTTCGATGCAAAGCGATTATGTATTTCACGCGGTTGAGGAACTTGCGGAATTTTTAACTTAGGGATTGGTTTTATTTCCTGCTCAGCCAGGCTTCAGGATTCTGATAATTTCTCTCTTTCCAGATTTCGAAATGAAGTATTTTCCCTTCAAGGCTTTCTGTTACTCGTCCAATCTGCTTTCCGCCGGTTACCTTCTGCCCTTCGGTAACACTTATATTGGTAACATGCCCGTAAACTGTCCTGAACTCGTCCTTATGGGTAATAATCACAACGCTTCCGTAACCCGGAATCCAATCGATTGCCGATACAATTCCTTCGGCCACGGCGAATACACTCTCATTATTGCCGGCAAGTATGTCTACTCCGTAATTGAGGGTTACCGTATTAAGCTTTTCATTCTTATTCTCGCCGAAATCCCGCACAATTTTCCCCGATGCAAGGGGCCAGTTTAGCTTTCCTTTCAAAGTTGTAAAACTTTCAAACGAATCATACCTGAAATTCTCTACGTGGGATTTATCATTATTAACACGGCTTTTAATTGACCGGGCTTTCCTTTCCCTATCCTCTTCAACAAGTTTAGCAATAATATTCTTGATTGAAATTTCGGCTTTTCTTTTCGATTCAATTTCCTGAACAAGAGAGCGTTTATCTTTCCTGAGAGCGGCCAGCATTTCCTTTCTGTCATTTTCCTTCTTTTCAAGAGAGGTCTGTTCATTCTTCTTGGCCTCTACAAGCCTTTCTTTTTCAAGTAGCTGATTCTTGAGGTCATATTTAATATCCAGCATTCTCCTCTTATCTTCATTGAGAGTTGAAAGGACCTGCCTGTTTTTTTCAGTAATAAAGGTAAGATATTTATACCTCAGGAGCGCCTGCTGAAGCGATTTTGAATCGATTAGGTACTTAATTTCCGAATAGCGGCTGTTTTTATAGATCCATACTATATATTTTGAATATCCTGCACGGAGCCGGTTTATTTCATTCTCTACCGAAACAAGCTCCCCTTCAACATTCTCAATTTCAGTCTGTTTCTCTTCTTCTTCAACGGCAAGCCTGTTGATAAGCTTTTTCAGTAAAAGAGACTGTTTGGATATTTTTTCTAAATACTGAACATTATCCTTTTCCTGTCTCGTCTTGTTTTTAAGCTCCCCTTCAAGCTGCGATATCTGCTTCCGGAGTTCTTCAAGCTCAGTCTTCTTATCATTAATTTTCTGCTGCCCCGTTATTGCCAGCACCAGGCAGAAAAGAGAAAAAGGAATTATATATTTCAGGAATCTTATTACCATTTTATAATTCTAACATCGTCTGGTACTGTAAAATCGATACTTTCTATAATCTTATTAACCTCAATGTTCCTATACTCAATAAGTAGTTTCTGCCTGTTTTCCTTATACTCCAGAGCAGTGTTTTTCGGCACTGCAATTTCATCGTATGTTTTATAGTTCTGGTATGTGCCGGTAAGTATTTCCTTGTCGGTCATAGATGTAACTTTATAGCTGTTTACGGTAAGATCGGCGGCATTAACATAATAAATATTTTTTCTGTTCGCCGGCTGGTCGGTATACGTAAGTTCAAGAGTGCCTTCATTATTATTTAATATTGCCGGGGTTGAAGAGAGTTTATCGGACAAGCTCATTGCTCCTGTAAGAGATTCGTAAAGCTCTTCGAATGTAATATTCATTTTAATTATGCTTTTAAGCACATCGCTGTTTACTCTTCCCATATGCAGGGTATTATTCATTATATCATAAAACTTAAAATTAGACTTGGTAAGGAGCACCTGCGCGAGGTCAATGCCGAAAGGTCCGTAAATGACAATCTTCAGTGAATCGGGGCGTTTAATATAGACTTCGAAATTGCCCGAAAGATTCTCCTCTTTTGAAAAGACCCCAAGGGATCCCACTCCGTAAAATGTTTTAATCCTTCTCTTATTAGCTTCAATTTTCCTTATCAGTCTTTCATAGGAAGCGGTTTTCTCTTCATAAACAGGCTTAGATGGTACGCACCCGTAAAGGAGCGCCATAAACAGGAGAGCTGCCGGAATACTCAATCCGAATCTTTTCACTTTAATTCCTTTTCTAATTTCAATTTTAATTTTTCATTGCCGGGATCAATCTCAAGCGCTTTTTTCCAGTTAAGCAGGGCATTTTCCTTTTTGTTCAATTTAAGATAAACATCCCCCAGATGTTCATAAATAACAGCACTTTTCTCGCCGGCATTAATGGCATCCATAATATAACCAAGAGCCTTTTTATAATCCCCTAATTTATAATAAATCCACCCGATAGTATCAAGATAAGAGGAATTTTTCGGTTCTTTTGATACTGCAATTTTAGCCATATTTAGGGCTTTATCCAAATCTATTCCCCTTTCCCCCAGGGAATAGGCATAGTTATTCAGGATCTGGATATCGGAAGAATCCACGGCAAGAGCCCGCAGGTACATTGCATCCGATTTTTCAAACTCCTTCTTTCCCTCATAAATCAGTCCTGCCATTCCAAGCGCCTGGATATTATCCGGTTCAATCTCAAGCGCCCTGTTAAGAGCGTTAAGAGCTTCATCATCCTCTTTAAGCCTGTTTAATGAGAAGCCCAATGCAGTAAGCGCCATAACATCTCGCGGATTTATTCTAACTGCCTTCTGAAGGTATGTCTTTGCATCCCTATGTCTGTCCGTCTGGGAAAGAGAGAGTCCGTAAAGAAGGTTAACCGCATAATTATCGGGGAAAAGCTTAATCCCTTTTTCCATTTCAGTATTCAATTCTTCGTATCGGCCTGAATCGAATAACAGCCCGCCGTATCGGGATAGGATGTCAACATTCCAGTCGGCAAGCCTGAAAGCTTCCTTATAGTAATTAACCGCAGCAGAATCATTTTTTTCCTCCAGATAAATTTCCCCCAGATAGAGCTTTACCTGCCAGTCCAGAGTATCTTTATCAACAGCCTTTAGAATTTCCCTGGCTGCTTCCGAGGCTTCTTTTTTTCCCCCCGGCTGCGCAAGGAAAGCAATTCCTATTTTAATCTTGGTTTGATGGTTTACATCCGGATTACCGGCAATTTTAAGATAAATCTGCTTCGCTTTATCCCATTCCTCCCTTTGGACGAAGATATTCCCTTTGTAGCCTAAAAGACCGGCATCATCAGGATAAATCACCAGCTGCTCATCAATCAGTTTAAGTGCCTTATCATAATTCTTATTGCTTATGCACGATTCTATGAGCACTTTTTTCAGCATTGCATCGGAGGGATTAATTTTCAAAAGGTCTTCAATTGTTTTAATTGTCTCTTCTTTATTGCCTAGCCTTTCGTTAATTGCGGCAATTTCAAAAAGTACTTCAGGCGTAGGCCCTGTTATTTTCATAATACCTTTAAGAATTTCGAGAGCTCTTAAAGGTTTTGATGATTTATATATTTCGGCTAAATTGAAATTGGCAGTTAAATCAAGCGGATCATCTTTGATAAGTCTTTCATAACAGGCAGCGGCCGAATCGGGGCTGTTTCCCGTGGTATAAATCTGCGCCAGAAGGTAGACATATTCCTTGTTGCCGCTATCCATTTCGATTGCTTTTACAGCCGCCTGTTTTGCCCAGGCCAGTTTGTTAAGGCGCAGATAATTTTTGGCTATGGAATAGTAAATGCCGCTGCTCTTATCGAAATTAATAGCCTTATTGTATTCGGTTACCGCCTCTTCATATTTTTCCCTGGTTTCTAATATCTGTCCGTTTATAAAGAACTCCATCGCCTTTTCCTTTCCCTCTTTTTTGAGAAATAATTCCCCCGGGGAATCTGAGTCTTTGTCGGGAACGGATGAACAGGAGGCCAAAAGAAGTGCTGCTGCTATTAGAGGAAAGATTTTCATAATTCTCATAAAGGTTATTCAAAAAATATCAATTGAAAGATGAATTAACAAGGCAATTAAGAGTGCTCTTTATTACTTTATACAAATTTTATCAATTCAAAGTTGCTTTTTTTCTCCTTAATACGCAGTATTGGGTAATTTAAATTCATATATTGGTAAAATATGCAGCATTACGACCTTGCGGTAGCATACAAATGGGAATTCGATGCCGACCTGATATATCTGCTCGAAAGCATTATGCAGAGCCTCGGACTTAAGACATACATTATCACCCTGAACAATCTTCAGGAATCATACGATAAAATTAAGAGAAAGGAGCTCGGATTTACGGCTCTTTTCGACAGGGCCTCGGATGAAGATGCCTCATTTGAAGAGCTCCCAAAAATACTTCTAAAGCAGGGGGCTTACATAATCAACCGTTATACCCCTTTTACCAATAAAGTGGTCGCAAAAGCCTCAATGCACGAAATTCTGCTTGAGAAAAACCTCCCCGCGCCATTGACATATATTGCAAAACCTTTCGACAGGAAACCGGACCTTCATTATTCCAATGAGGAACTTGACCGGCTCGGCAAGCCGTTTGTTGTAAAACCCTCCTACTATTCGGGTGCTGGAGAGGCGGTAAATCTCTTTGCATATAATAATGACGACATCCGGTCAACCCGTATGCTCTATCCGGACGACCGGTTTCTGGTTCAGCGAAAAATCTATCCCAGATATTTCGACGGAAGAAGAGGATGGTTCCGCGTCTTTTTCTTCTTCGGAAAGGTAATTCCGATCTGGTGGGATGACAACACCCATATCTTTACCATTATGTTCCCCGATGAAATTGAAGAGTACGGATTAGGAAAACTTTATACTATTACCCGCAGACTCTCAAAGCTTGCAAGGTTGGATTATTTCTCTACCGAGATAACTCTTTCGGAAGACGGGCATTTCTATCTGATTGATTATGTAAATGAGGTGTGCGATTTCAGGTTCAGGTCTAAATTTTATGACGGGGTTCCGGAAGGAATTATTACCGAGTTTATTTATCTTATGGCAGATAAGGTCCTTTCACTTCAAAAGAATAAACCTTCTTCAATTGTCTCTAAAAGGTTGAAATAGCTGGCATATCTTTCCTCTGCTATTTTCCCTTCTTCAACAGCGGCAATAACCGCGCAACCGGGTTCGTGGTTATGAGTGCAGGTATTAAATCTGCATCCGTGGGCAACCTCTGATATCTCCCTGAAATAATGCCCGAGATCTTCTTTCTTAAGACCGTACGGGTCAAATTCCCTTATACCGGGGGTATCTACAATAAAAGTATCTTTTCCTACATTAGTCAATACGCTTGTAACTGTTGTATGCTTTCCCTTGCTTGTAGAGGAACTAACTTCCCCCACCCTGAAATTCAGTTCCGGGTAAAGAGAGTTTAAAAGGGATGATTTCCCCACTCCCGAAGGCCCGAAAAAGAGATTTACCTTTCCATTTAACGCAGGACGCAATTCTTCAATACTCTCTTTTTTATATACCGACGTAAGGTATACCTTGTAACCGAGAGCGTTGTATAAATTCTTAAAATAACCGATGTTTTCGTCGAAGCCGAGATCTGTCTTATTTATTATAATATTTACTTCAATTGCGGCGCTCTCGGCTGACACAATAAGCCTGTCAACAAAACGGTTATTAAAAGAGGGATTCGATGTGCTTGAAACAATGAAAACGGAATCGATATTTGAAGCAATTACCTGTTCAAGCCGCTCCCCCCTCTGTCCGGCGCCTTTAATGCGGGGAGCCTTGCGTGAAATATAGTTCTTTCTTTTGGCAATCTTCTTAATTGTTCCGGTGCCGTCATTATTAAGCTCATACTCAGCTTCATCCCCGACTACGGCAATATCAAGGTTGTAGAGTTTGTCTTTTTTAAGGTTGAATTCTTTTTGAAATCTGCCCGGCAGGTTGCAGCGTACCGGTTTTCCCGAATCGTATATATAGTAATCTTTACTTTCTATTTTGAAAACAACGCCTTTGATGAATCCTCCTATAATCAGTCCGTAAAAATAGAATGATTTTTGATTATAAAAAAGATGTCACTCAACATTAACAGTCGGGCAATATACTTTAGAGACCTGAGATAAATTCTTAAATGGTGAAGGTTTCGGATAGAAAAAAGCCCGGCAGAGCCGGGCTTGATTTTGCATATTAGAAATTGTATTTGAACGTTGCCGTAACCGTTGTATTTTTTATTTCCTGCTCAACAGGTCTGGCAGCGGATGAATAGTTATAACCAAAATCTTTCCACCATCCGTAAGCAATGCCGAGATCGAATTCCATCTGGTCAAACGGGAATCCGACACCCCCTGTTACATATTTCTTATCATATTCTGCCGGATCATTTTTATATGGGGATTTCATAACCATAAAGCCGCCCCTAAGCTTAATACCGAGTTCGTATAAAGAATATTC
>JAEXUB010000167.1 GCA_023453125.1 Bacteroidota bacterium | reverse complement strand
ATCCAAGACGGTCAGCCAGTAATTTTTTCCTGGTTGACTTTCCCCTACCCGTGAGGATGGGGCGTTCGTCTTGGAACGTAGCAAAAGTCAGCCAGGCTTCATATCTGCCACATTGTCATACAATTCTTAATGCATTTTAAGCCAGTAATTGTCCCAAATCATCAATAATCAATATAATTCACAATACCCCTAACTTATTTTATTATAATGTTTTACAAAAATGGGACAAAATTCACTTTGTCCCAGCAAAATATCGGGTTTAAAGGGACTTTAAAGGGACAATTTGAATCTGTAGTTAAATGTTTAAGTGGACATTTTTCGCGCCTTATACGGCAATTAAACGCATTTACAGGGCTTTTTAGAAAGAATTTAATAATTAAATCCCATATAAAATTTTTCTCATTTTTAGTGCAAAAAAGTGCCAAAAAAGAGCATTTTGTGTAAAATTCTCATTTTGCAATTTGGGAGGTGAAATGGCTGTAAGTGTTTTAATTCAAATGATTTGCGAAGTTTTTTAGGCTTGTCTTGGATTTCTCATTTACACTGAGTCCTTATAATAATTATAATCTGAGTGAAAAAAAATTAAACTTATCTATTGACAGGTGTACAGAAGTTCACTATATTAGCATAGTGAACATTGGAGCACTAACATGAAAACAGAATTGACCGACAGACAGAGAGAGATTCTGGATTTTATACAGGCTTTCATCTCAGATAACAGTTTTCCCCCCACTTTCAGGGAAATTGCATCCCATTTCAATATTGCCAGTACATTCGGGGTTAAAAGGCATATTGATGCACTGGTTAAAAAAGGGTACCTGAACAGCATAAGCAATTCGGGACGCACCCTTTCACTTGTTAACCAGACCGCCGTTAAAGAGGAAATTCCCTTTGAAATACCCATTGTAGGGCGTGTGGCAGCGGGCTATCCCATTCTTGCAGAGGAGAATATTGAAGGAACTTTATCCATCGATCCAAGTCTAATCAGAAAGAAGAAAGATTGTTTTGGATTGAAGGTTAAAGGAGACAGTATGATTAACGCAGGCATATTCGAAGGGGACCTGGTAATAATTTCTCCCCAGAAAGAATGCACCGACGGGGATATTGTGGTTGCACTCCTTGATGACGAGGCTACTATGAAGAGATTTGTTAAACAGGGGGACCGGATTTACCTGAAACCGGAGAATGAAAATTATTCCGTAATTGACTTAAACAAATACGCAAATTTTTCGATAATTGGTAAAGTTGTAGGTGTTTTCCGTTCTTATAACTAAAGGATCTTTATGAAAACGACAATATTTAATTGGGCCATAAATAACAGGTATAAACTGAAATTCCTGTACGATCTTAATGAGATTGTTCTGGAACCGTATCTTATAAGCACGAACAGAACAGGCAAAAAGGTTGTTTACGGAAGAATAAGCAATACCAAAGAAATTAAGGTTTTTGAATACGATAAGATTTATAACCTTAAAGTTCTTAATATGAACAAGTTTTCTCCTATTATTCCTATTCTATATAATTAAAGGATAATATGATAACCCCGAAAGAAAGCGTAGATGCATTGATTGAGCACTTCTGGCAGAACGGGTACCTTACCCTTAGCCGGAAATACGGCACATACCTCCCTGCCCCCAAAAAGGTTGGAGATTATGAGGTGGATGCCGTTGCCCGCTACAAGCAGAAGATTGCTATCGGCATCTCCCTTTCCGAGGAGGAACTTAACGACCCTAAAGTAATAACTAAAATTACATTCCTCGCCTCCCGCCATAGGGAAAATGCGGGAAGAAGGATTACTCTTTTTGTTGCCGTTCCTGCCGAGTCCCTCTCCAAGGCAAAAATTATAATTTCAAGCCTGGATGAGCAGTTAAAGAAAAATATTAAGGTTGTACCCATTCATAGCTGACCCTTCCCCCTTACTATTCAAATTTATTTCAAATTTTTAGCTTTTTAAGGTTTTTTGTCTCTTTTCGATACAGATGGGGAACTATTAACCTTGACATTTACCCCCCTCTCCTTTATTTTGGCAGGTCGTATAATAGTTTATAAAAGAAAATTGAAAAAGAAGCTTACTTCTTCCGATTTTAAAATAATCGAACAGCTGAAAAAGAGGGGAAACATCCCTGTTCATATTGCCATTATTATGGATGGAAACGGCAGATGGGCAAAAAAAAGGGGACTTCCCAGAGCCGCAGGGCATAAAAAAGGAGTGGAAACTGTACGCGATATGGTGCAGGCCTGTTCCGAGCTCGGCACTAAATATTTAACTCTCTATACTTTTTCCACTGAGAATTGGAAAAGGCCGCAGGAGGAAGTTACTACCCTTATGCGACTTATTGTTAAAAGCCTTAAGAATGAAACTGACCAGCTTAATGCCAATAATGTCAGGCTTACTACCATTGGCGATAAGAGTTCTCTTCCTAAAATTGTCCAGGAGGAATTGGAACAGGCAGTTAATAAAACAGCGGGTAATACAGGGCTCGTATTAAATCTGGCGCTAAGCTACAGCAGCCGGTGGGAACTTATTAACGCAGTAAAGAATATAAGTAAACAGGTAAAAGAAAATAAAATTTCAATTACCGATATTGATGAAAAAGTTGTCGCAGCAAATCTGGAAACGAGAAACATGCCCGATCCCGATCTGCTGATTAGAAGCGGAGGAGAATTCAGAATAAGCAACTTCCTTCTTTGGCAGCTGGCTTATGCCGAGCTTTTTATTTCCGATGTTATGTGGCCCGAGTTTAAAGCCAAACACCTGTTCGATGCTATCATCAACTATCAATGCAGAGAAAGAAGATTTGGACAAGTTAGTGAACAGATTTCAAAAATTAGCCCAAAAAGTGATAATGCGAAAATTTCTCAATAGCCCGTTCTTTAAGATAAGTTTACTTATTTTCCTCTTTTCCTATGCCGTAACTCCGGCACAATTCGAAAGAGCCAATTACAAAATCCTTAATATCTCGGTTTCTGGCAATACATCTGCCGACCATAGCAC
>JAEXUB010000162.1 GCA_023453125.1 Bacteroidota bacterium | reverse complement strand
TCGGCAGACAGAAGCGAGAATAAAACAGGTTCTTTTTCCTTCGGCAGTTCGCCGTCGGTATAAAGATCTACAAGCATTTTAATATCATCTGTATTCATCGTTTTCCCTTCTTCATATTCTTTGACAGATCTGCAATTCTTTTTCTGATTGTGTTGTACCTCTCATTCGATGCCAGTTCCCCTCCGGGAATTGACTCCTTAATAAGCTGGAGAGCTTTTTTGTATCCGGCAAGAGCCGAAGTGTAATTCTTTAATTCATCTTCCGATATTGCACCGAGATAATGGGCCTCAATATTGGCCGGTATATAATTTAAAGCTTCTTTGTATGCTTTCACAGCTTCGGGATAATTTTTTTTCTCATAATACACGTGCCCCATCTGAAGATAAACCTGCCCTATATTTTCCGGCTGGAGCTTTGTAATTGCGGATTTAAAAGATTCAATTCCTTTATCAATTGAATCGGTTCTCACATAAGCATAGGCAAGATTAACCCGGTAGGAGGCGCTCTCCTCATCGAGTTCAACAGCCTTTTTGTATGCAGCAACGGCATCGCTGTATTTATTAAGGTAAAAGCTTGAGTATCCCAGATGGTCCCAATAGGGAGCTTCCTTCCCGTTTATTGCAATTGCTCTGCTGAAAAGGTCTATTGCCTTCTCATACTCCTGCTGCTTCTCCCGGCAAAGCCCGGCAGAATAGAGAAAATTGCTCCCTGCCGGATTGGCTTCAAAACCTGCCATGAACAGTATATATGCCTGGTCATATATCTTGCGCCCGAAGTGAAGGTTGCCGAGCATTTCGAGAGCGGGAAGGTATTTCCTGTTTATGCTTACAGCAACAGAGAGATAGAGTTCAACCGAATCGGTATAGGCATTGAAAGGCTCCAGATTGCTGTAGCATTTAGCCAGATTATAGAATGCCATAAAATTGGCGGGCGCCCCTTTTATGACAGTTTTGAATTTTCTAATTGCATCTTCATATCTCTTCATATTAAAATCAAGAGTGCCGGAATCAAATAAAGCAGGGGCATATCCGGGGTCCCTCTTGAGTATATTATTAAAATGATTCTCTGCTTCCGGAATCAGCCCTACAAGCTGGCAGGTCTTGGCCAACTGATATTCATAACCCGTATTAAGAGGTTCCTTTTCGCTTGCCTTTCTGAAATAATCAACGGCAGAATCGTAATTGTAGAGAGAGAGATGGGAGAGTCCCAGGTAGTATGCTTCTTCAGCATTAACAGAATCCTCACGGTTGAGATAATTAAGAGTAGCGTCTTTATATTTTCCTTCAAAGTAATTCTTCTTAAGCTCCATAAGCCGGTCAGTCTTTTTCAGTTCCGGCTGCTGCGCATTCAACAGGGAGGCGCAGATAAGTAAAACCGTTATAATGAGATATTTTTTCAAGATTTAACTCCGTAGAATAATATTCTGGATACTTTATCGGCAAGTTTTCTTCTTATTTTGAAGAGCCTGCTTTTAACCAGGTCCTCTTCGATATTCATTAGTCCCGCAATCTCCCTGTATGAGAGACCGCTGTATTCCTTAAGCAGATAGGCTTCTCTCTGCTCCTGCGGAAAGGAATTGAGCTCCTTCATTATAATTGAATGCATCTCCTTCTGGTCGAATAATAATTCGGTTCCTTCTTCATCCGCAGCAGTAATATCCTCCGTATCAGCATTCTCGAAATAGGAGGCTTTTATTTTTTTGCTTCTGTAGTAATTAAACACTTCATTGCGGGCAGTTTTGAAGAGCCAGAATTCGCATTTATCCCGGTCCCGTATGTTTTCCATATTCTCAAAGAATTTAAGGAATACAATCTGAATTATATCCTCTGCCGCGGTAATGTTATTTACCATCCTCTTAACATAGTTGAAGAGATAAACCTTATACCGGTTATAGATAAGAGTGAATTCAATAATATTTGAGATTTCTTTTGCCAAAAAGAAAAATTCCCGTTTATTATAAAGACACTTAAAGGGGTAAAATGTTGCCGGAGTCAGAAAATATTTTATTCAACCGAAGAAAGAAGGGCGTTCTGGGCCCTGTATAATTCCTCGTAATTGAAATTCTGCGGATTGGTTTTGGGGGCCGGGAGCGCCGTAAGCTCGTATACGGTACCGCTGTGTATAAAAAGGAGAACCCGCGCAATTGCTCCGCTTTTGGTTTTATATTTATAGATTCCGGCATCGAAAGATCCGATTGAGGTGTATTCATCCCCGCCTGCAAGCTCAAAAGTATAATCGGCAGAGGCTTTTTTGAAGGTCTTGCTGTACTTAAGGGAGGCTTCAAGAAGAGTGCCTCCGGCTTCCTTTACGGAGGCGTCATCTATGTTAATCCGCATCAGATTGAGAAGTGCCGAATTGTCCTCTTTTATCAGCCAGATATCAATCAGGTTATCTTTGTTATCGAGAGCCTGGTACCAGCCCGCAGGCACTTTTGCAGTAATTGGGGAATTGTTCCCCCTGACCGTTTCGTTCGTCAGATACTGCTGATATTCCGATACCCCTCTCCCCGCTGAACACCCGATAATAAGAAGTGATAATAGGATGAGGGGGAAAAAGGATTTAATATTTACGGAATTCAGCATACCCGATTAATCCTGATTATTTCTCTGGAATTTGGGATCGTCAAGGCTTATCATCAGAGATATTCTGTGCGATTCAGGAAGACTTTCAATTGCGCTCTGAGCCACTTTTGCGTATGAATAGTCAATGTTAAGCTTAGGAAGTTTTATACCGGCTCCCATAGTAAACTGTTTTACATCGCTGTAGCCGGCGCGCACTGCAATTACATTCTTAAAATTATATTCAAGCCCTATGTGTGGATCTATGCTAACGGGGCCCAGGTTTACCATTGAGGAATAAGCCCGGTTCTCAAAACGGAAATCGAGATCGAGTGCAGGCTGGAATATTCCGCCGAGCGCCTCAAAAAGATAGGCTCCGCCGACTTTAACGGTTGGAGTAATCAGTTCATTTCTGCCGGTGTTCCAGGCTACCAAAGTAGTAGTTACATCCTGAATATTGACGCCGAGTGAAAGATTTTCGCTCGGCTGATAGAATGCCCCGATATCGAACCCGATTCCGGTAGCGCCGAATTCAGCGAGGTCCCGTCTAATCACTTTAAGGTTGGCACCCCAGTAAAAATTCTCTGTCTGCCTTTTTGCAAATGTAAAATAAAAAGCCCAGTCTGTATTGTTGTATTCTGTTATCTTAGAATAATCGAGGCGGTCTGTATGTATGTCCAGAATTCCGTCACCGTTGGAATCATATAATGCGTTGCGGGAATCGGGAATGCCGTCTACGCTAAGGCGGATAACACTTAGCCCGAAACTCATATCCTTTCCGTATGGGATTGCCACCGCTCCGTAATTGTAATTAACAAGCTGTCCGAAATGCTCTTCGTGCATTAAGGATGCCTGAGGAAAGTTTAGCCTGGCAAGGGCAGCCGGATTGTAGTACCCCGCCGTCACATCGTTAACCACTGCAACGTGAGTGCCCCCCAATCCAAGAGCCCTTCCGCTTACGCCTATTGCCATAAATTCCCCCCCGTATTTTCCTATTACGGTCTGGGCTGTGGTATATGAACTTACTGCTAAAAACAAAACCAATGCAATTTTAAGTCTTTTCATTTCCGCCTTAATTCAATTTTAGGGTGCTGTTAAAATCCCAAACAGCCCCCATAAAAACAAGGTATTTTTACAGTACCTTTTTTACTTTACTTCAATAAGGGATTTGTCGTAATCCGCTACGTTTTCAAACCCTAAAAGGTTAAGAATTGTGCCAGCTACATTTGTAAGTCCCCTGTTTTCTACATTTGCCATAGTATATTCGTTATTGTAGAGGGGATCGTAAATAACAAATGGAACCGGATTTAATGTATGCGCGGTCTTAACTTCCTTAACTCCTTTTTTAACGGTAAACATTTCATCTGCATTGCCGTGGTCAGCGGTAATAATCGCAATTCCGTTCATTTCCTTTACTGCCTTCAAAAGAGTGCCGAGGCATTCGTCTACTGTTTCAACCGCTGTAATGGCGGCTTCCATAATTCCGGTATGTCCTACCATATCGCCGTTGGCAAAGTTAATTCTTCCCCATTTGTATTTGCCCGACTTATACAGTTCAAGCGCCTTTTCGGTTATTTCGTATGCCTTCATCTTTGGAGCCCGGTCAAACTGAATTTTATCAGAAGGTATCTCAACGTATGTTTCAAGGTCTTTATTAATATATCCGGAGCGGTTGCCGTTCCAGAAATAAGTTACGTGCCCGAATTTCTGCGTTTCCGAAATTGCAAATGATGAAACTCCGGCATCGCACAGATATTCGCTTACCGTTCTTTCAATTGCAGGGGGCTGTACAAGATAATTCCTCGGTATATGAAGGTCCCCGTCATACTCCATCATTCCTGCATAGAAAAGCTTAGGCACCCTTACTCTGTCGAATTCAATAAAGTTCTCTTCATCGAAAGCCCTCGAAATTTCAATTGCGCGGTCTCCGCGGAAGTTAAAGAATATTACAGCATCATTATCCTGTATTGTACCTACCGGTTTTTCATTTTCATCTACTATAACAAATGAATTTAGATACTGGTCTGTAGCTTTCGGATCTTCATTGTAGTAAGTTTCAACAGCTTCGGCGGCTGATTTGAAATGGCGCGCCACTCCTAAAACGTGAGCGTCCCATCCTCTTTTTACAATTGTCCAGTCAGCATTGTATCTGTCCATAGTTGTAATCATTCTGCCGCCGCCTGAAGCAATCCGGTAATCGAATCCTTTCTCCTTCGAAATCCGGGCAAGCAGTTCCTCGGTCGGTTTAATATATTCGAGCGCGGTCTTTTCCCCTACATCCCTTCCGTCCAATAGTATATGGAGGCGTACATTCTTAATTCCGTTTTCGGCGCATTTATTAATCAGGGCAAATAAATGATTTATATGTGAATGCACGTTTCCGTCAGATAGAAGCCCCATAAAATGGATTGTCCCCCCATTCCTACCGTGCTCAATAACCTTATTCCAGTTTTCGGTATCGAAGATTGCCCCTGTGCCTATGGAGTTATTAACCAGCTTAGCCCCTTGAGCAAATACACGTCCCGCGCCGAGAGCATTATGCCCTACTTCGCTGTTTCCCATATCATCCTCGCTCGGAAGTCCTACAGCCGGCCCGTGAGCCTTTAGGCGGGTCTGAAGCTGTGAGGCGAGAAGTCTATCCAAATTAGGTGTTTTTGCCAGATATACCGCGTTTCCTTCATCCTCTTTCCCTATTCCAACGCCATCCATAATAATCAGGAGGAGCGGCCCCTGCCTCCCCTCGAATTTAGTCGATTTTTCAAGCTTTAATCCCATTTTTTGCCTCTTTTTTATTTATAATGGCCTAAATATATGGATGCTTAGTCTGTTATGCAATTATTTGAGGGGAGGGAAAAACTAAGAATTGATCACAATTCTATTTTAGTTTCACGTCCGGAAGAATTTAGTTTAATGATTAGCGCTTCTGCCTTAGAGATATCGGCGCTGAGCGCGAAAAGGTTTTTACCGGCAGATACTTCTCTTTCTGCAATTTTTCTCCCGTTTCCATTTTCTTCAACCATAACTGTAACGGAATCGGCTGCCGGCATATACAATAATATTTTCGGCGAAGTGTTTTTCTCCCTTATAATCATCGGGTTTCTGTAAGGCTCATCGAAGGATGCAAGCTCGCTTAATTGGGGGAAAGTAACGGTAATAACGTTCGAAGCGGAAGCACTTTCGTTCCACAGCTTGGTTATAGATTTAAGTGTGAAGAAGTAATTAATCTTTTTAGGTTTTTTAATTCCAATTGTAACATTGTTCTTCCCGGCACCTATAATTTCAAACAGGTGACTGCTTTCCGTTTTTGAATCGGGAGCAGGAATGCTGTAGAGAGAATAATACTGAAGGGAATCATCGGAATTATTGTCTTCCGGCAGGGTCCAGGTTAATTTAATAAGCTCCTGCTTTTCCCCTGTAAATGCATAATTGAGTCCCGAAGGGGGATTGGGCTTAGCCCCGTCAAGCCAGGGCATTGCGGAAGGGAATGCCTTATGCGCAAAGAGAGGAAAGGAATGAGCCCTTATATTCTTATAACGGAAAAACGCAACCCCGTCCGCATTAATTGAACGGGAGAATTCAATCATCTTATCGATGCTGAGATAAACATCCGGCTTGTAAGCGCCAATCCCTAGAATAACATTCCTTCCGAATGAATTATCGTTCCAGTCCTTTGCCACAATGTCAAACTTAGGATTGCCGTCGAAGCTCCAGTAGATCTGAGGCACTACATAATCGAGGTATTTAAGTTTAAGCCAGGTTCTGGAATCCTGATAGACATCATTAACCCCTTCAAGTCCCCGCGCGTTAGGAAGGCTTCTGTAAATTCCAATCGGCGCGGCGCCTATCTTAAGGTTAGGCTTATATTCTTTTACTGCTTCCGCAATGTTCTTAACAATTTCGGTTAAATTATTTCTTCTCCATTCATCCTTATTCATACCGCCGCCGTGCACGCCGTATGAAAAATCATCCTCAAAATTCTTCCCCGGATAGCGGAGGTAATCATACTGAAATCCGTCAATATCATAGTTCAATGCAAGTTCGGTAACAAGCGAAGTAAGATAATCCTGAACGGCAGGAAGTCCCGGGTCCAGCCAGTATGCGGTTGCACCGTCCCTGAAGTCTTTAATAATCCATTCGGGATGAACCTGGCAAATATGCTTCGGACTCTCAAACAGCCCCTTCTCGGTGCCGTCGAGCACCTTAATCATATTAATCCAGGCGTGAAGTTCAATTCCCCTCTTGTGAGCCAGTTCAATTGCGAATTGAAGAGGATCGTATGCAGTCGTATCCCCCAGCCTGCCTGTTATATAAAAAGATAAAGGCTCATAAGAGGACTTGAAAAGAACAGTACCGTTAAAGCGGACCTGAAAATAAACAGTATTAAAATTTTTCTTTTTAAGGTCGTCGAAAATTTCTGTCAGTGTTTCTTTCTGAATATCCTCATCGTAGCGGGCGGGAGGCCAGTCCAGCCTGAAATTTGTTGTAAGCCAGACAGCCCTGGTTTCCCTCGGAGTCTGGGCATTTAAATTTACTCCCGTAAAAATAAAAAGGGAGGCCACAAAGAGAAGTTTACTCAGAAAAGATGAAGCGCGCATATCAGAAGCCCCTTACCGGAATAAATTTCTGGGCGAATTTAATTGCGGCAATTACTTCCCCCTTTGATGCTTCAACATCAATTACCGCCTCCCCCGCATCTTTAAGAAGGACGAATTTAATCTTTCCCTCCCTGTTCTTCTTATCGCCTGACATAGAAAGATAAATCTTCTCCGGGTCCGCCTTCGGAAATACAAGAATATTCCTGAACGGCTCAATCCGCTTAATATTTTCATTAAATGCTTCTTCAGTCATAATCCCTTTTCTGCGGGAAAGGTAGAGAGCGAATGCAAGTCCTGCTATAACAGCCAATCCGTGCTTAACAAAATAATCAGTTTCAGCCTCAAGGGCGTGTGCGTATGTATGCCCCAGATTCAGTATTTTCCTCAATCCGGTTTCTTTTTCATCCTTAACCACAACACCGGCTTTGAATCTAACCGCTTCGCAAATTGCCTTTTCAACCGTTGAATAATTTCCGTAAAACACCTCGGCCATTGCATCTTCGACTAGGGGAAACATCTTCTTCCCTGCCAGATAGGAGGTTTTGTAGAGCTCTCCGAATCCCGCATAAATGCTTTCCGGTTCAAGCGTATCGAGCATCTTTGTATCAATAAAAACAAACTCGGGCTGGTAAAATGTGCCAATGAAGTTCTTGGCATTATTGAAGTTTACACCGGTTTTACCCCCTACGGAGCTGTCCACCATTGCAAGGAGCGAAGTGGGTACATTAACAAACTTAATCCCCCGCATATAAGTGGAGGCGGCAAAGGCCGCAACATCCCCTGTAATGCCTCCCCCAATGGCAATTATGGCAGAATCCCTTCCGTACCCCCTCTTCTGCAATGCCTTATAAATCTTCTCTGCCGAAGCGAGCGATTTCTTCTCTTCCGATGCTGCGAAGCTTAAAAGTTCAACCCTGAACTTAGTTGAATTGAGAAGAAGCTGGAGAGCCTCTTTCTGATATTTGATTATGTTGGCATCAGTAACTGCAAGAATTCTTGAGGGCATTTTATGTTTTTCGAGCATCTGCTCAATCTGTCCGAAAGTTCCGCTGCCTGTATAAACAGGATATTTTTTCCCTTTAACAGGGACATTAATTTTCTTCATATAATAGCGCTTTCACTTTTTTTGCAAGTATGTCAACTGTTATTCCTATTCTGCTTGTATCGGTATTAATAATCAGGTCCGCCCTTTCATAATAGCCGGCGCGGAGATCGAGAATCTCTTTAATCTTATTCTTATAATCCTCTTCGGTGCTCTGCCCCAGTGTCAGATCCCTGAAGAGTGGGCGGTCAATTTTATTGCGGAGCCTTTTATAGAGTATATCGGGGGATACTTTAAGATAAACTATTTTTCCCGTCTTCTTTAGTATCTCAAAATTTTCGTCGCTTGCAATTGTGCCTCCGCCGAGAGAAATTACAATGCTGCTGTGGGAGCATAAATCCTTAAGCGTTTCCGTCTCGAGATTTCTGAAATAGGATTCTCCCTTCTGTTCAAAGATCTCTACAACGGTCATTCCTTCCCGGTTTTCAATCTCCCTGTCAAGGTCGTAAAAATTCCAGCCGAGTACATTTGCGAGAATGGGGCCCACCGTGCTCTTGCCGCTGGTCATAAAACCGGTAAGGTAAATAACGCTTTTCTTCATAACGCCTAAATTATAACATAGCTGAGGCAAATATAGTTATTTGGGGGAATCAAAAAAAAATAAAAGAATGTTTTAGAAATGAAAAGAAAGCCCTATATTAAACATAATACCGTCAACAACGGCTTTAGAGTCGAATGTGGTGTTAAGAATCCGGATAGGAACGTCCTCATATATCCCTTCATTCTTATCATACCTGTTGTACATCGTAAAATCCATATCCCTGAATTTTACAGTACCCCTGAGAGAGAGATAATCAAGAAGAAGCGCATCGACGCCTACAAGAACGTGAATACCGAAAGAGGATTCCCTCTTTTCGGTGACTGATTTAATATCCCCGGCAATTCTTCTATGGCTGCCGAAATAATAACCCGCCCCAGCCCCCATAAAGAATTTAAACTTCTCAAGTGAAAAGGGGAAAAGATAATATCCGGTAAGCTCAACCGGAATAACCGTAAAGCCGTCCTGCACCTTTATATTGCGCGCATAGCTGGATATTACCGTAATGGTGGTAATATCGTCTGTCTTAACAAGATATTCAATGCCAAGCCCCATCACAAAGGAATCGGTAATTCTCCTCCTGTATTCAATTCCGAAGCCGGGAATTTTTTCCAGAGTTGTATGAAGGCCGCGCAGAAATTCATCCGCAGCCTTGGGCTGCAGGTAGAGCCGCGCGGAGACAGTGTGGGAATAGAATCCCGAAATGCTGTTCATATAGCCGTTGAACTGGGCATACGACCTGCCTGAGAGAGTAAACAGAAGGAAAACTATTCCTATTTTAGCAATGTTTTTCATACGGAAGCAAATATATAAAAAATTATCTCCCCGGGAAGTGCAAAAAAAAAGCCACAACTATTGCTGCGGCTTTTTTTCTAAAATCGGTTCTGTTACTGGAAGTACATATATCTCTGGTCAACAATCTTAACATTTTCCCTTGCGTTTGCAAGCCACTGGTTAAATGACTGGTTTTTCTTCTGCTGAAGGAGACGGTCTCTGATTGCGTTTCTCTGAGCAGCATAATCCTGTTCATTAACCTGTGTTCTGAATGTAGGCTTAATAATATAAGCGCCGCGCAATCCTTTAACCGGCTGCGATACTTTATTCAGCTCTGCTGTCTGGCAGTAGTGAATAAATGCATAATCGCGTCCTACGTTCGGGAACATAAGTCCTGAAAATTCGGTGGTTGTATCTGCCTTTAGGCTCGGATTTATTGATGATACGGCTGCAATATCATTATTGCCGAGTTTGTTTCTAACATCGGCGGCATTTGCCATCATCTTTTCCAGTTTCTTTTCTTTAATCACATTAATTCTTACGGATTCCTTAACATCTTCAAATGGCTTAACGCCTGCTTTAATATCTGCAGATACCTGAGCAACAACATAACCTGTCGGGGTTTTGAAAACGTGGCTTACTTCACCAACGCTGCTGTTGAATGCCCACTGAATCATCGAAGGATGATATCCGATAGGAGAAATGTAGCCAGCTTTTTCTGCGAATGCAGGTGTTTCCTGGACTGCAAGTTTAAGATTCTCTGCTTCTTTCGAGAAATCGCTGTCCTTTGAAAGTTTTATAAGGTCGTTAGCCTGACGTGTAATCTTGCTCAATGTAGCAGGAGAAGGAGCAATTTTCTTTACAATTTTTTCAACAACAAAGCGGTCGTTTGAGCGGTCTGTTGTCTTGATTATATGATAACCGAAAGAGGATTTAACCGGTTTCTGAATAGCGCCTACAGCACCTTTGCTTGCTGCATTCCAGAATTCGTCAACCCACGATCCTTTCTGTCCCCAACCTGCATCGCCGCCATTGGAAGCACTCCCCGGATCTTCGGAATATTTCTTTGCGAGTTCTGCAAAGTTGCCCCCTTTCTGGAGCTGATTGTAGATATCGTCAATCTTTGCTTTGGCTGCTGCTTCATCATTCCCGGTTCTGATGAGAATATGGGAAGCTTTAACAACCGGTTCTTTTCCTGCAACTTTTGCAACCATATGATATACGGTATAACCTTCAGGACCGGCAACCGGGCCTACAAATGTATTAGGCTTTGCGGCAACGAGAAGATTCTTTGCTTCAGCAGGAAGAGAAATAACATTTAATGTATCCTTTGAATAAGGAAGGTCTGAATAAGCGCCTACAATATTCTTGATAGAAGATGTATCGCTCTGCATCTGCGCGATGTTCTTAATCAAGCCGTCTTTAATTCTTGCAGAATCCTGCGATGTGGCGCGGCGGTTAAAAAGGACGTATTTAATCTTACGTGTAGCGTCCATTTTAAAATCGCTCATATGCTTATTGTAATAATTTCTAAGGTCTTCATCGGTAACTTTAATTTCGGCATCGGGAACGTTGTTGATATCGAATAAAACGTAGTCGGCTCTTAATTTAATATTTTGGTCTTCGTAAAGGCGTCTAATTTCCCCTTCGCTCACGTTAACAGAAGCAGTAACAAAGCGCTGGAGTTTTTCCTGAATAAGCTGCTGTTTAATGAGGTTTTCGAAATAAACGACCTGTTCTTTTGCCTGAGGATCTTTCAATGCTCTTTCATAAGCAGGCCTGTCGAATTTGCCTGTTGAATCGATAAAGCTCTGAGTTAAATAAGCAGGCGGATTAGCGCCGAGGAAAACTTCTCTAACTTCATCGTCAGAAACGGTGATTCCGTATTCTTTAATCTTGAGTTCCATAATCTTCTGGCTTACAACCTGATTCCACATCTGTTCTCTCAGATAATCAATCTGGTCTTCTTCAAATTTTCTGCCAGTCTGATATTCCTGCTGTTTAACATAATTGTCGAATGCCTGATTGAACTCAGTGTACTTAATATCTTCGCCGTCAACTGAACCGATAACCGGTTCATTGCTTCCGAAAAGACCGCCCATGCGTGTATCGGAAAAAATCATGAAGATAACGAATAAACCGCCTACAGTGATAATAAACCAAGGGGCTAGACTTCTCATCCGGGCCATCATACCCATATATACAGAACCTCCGTTTTATTGCAAATTTTAAAAAAATTGTCAACTAATTTAGGTACCCCCCCATCAAAATGCAATTCTTTTTTGCTATTAATAAAGATGAAATATGGTAAAATTTCCTCTTTTTAAGCCTTTTTTTCGTAGATATATGATATCTAAAAATTAAGATTTTACTTAATTTTGACTTACCAAAATCGGGGGTCCGTTTCTGAAAAAACCGTTCAAATATTTCCTCTATCTCCTCCCTCTTTTACTCTTTGTAACCATTGATGTTATAAGGGATTTTAGAGAAGGGGAATTGGGCTCTTCTTCCAATCCCCTTAAATTCTACTTTACTCCATCGGGAGATACAAAGAGAATTGCCAAAAGTTCCGGCGAACTGATTTCCTACCTTGAAAAGGAGACAGGTTATCGCTTTACAACCACCATCCCTCTCAGCTTCGTAGCCGTGGTTGAAGCATTCGGCTCTAACCGTGCCGATATTGCAATTGGGCTGAGCGCTTTTGCATACCTGATGGCAAATGAGAAATACGGCGCATCCGCCTATCTTAGGATTGTCCGCGATAACGGGGAAACTACCTACCGGGGGCAATTTATAACCGGGGCCGGCTCGGGCATTAACAGGATTGAGGACATTAACGGAAGAACATTTGCATTCGTCGACGCATCATCTACATCGGGATTCCTGCTTCCCAATGCCCTCTTTAAGAAAATGGGAATAAAGCCTTCGCAGGAGGTTTTCGGAATGACACACGAAAATGTTGTCTCTATGGTATATCAGAAACAGGTTGATGCAGGCGCTACATACAGCTCCCCTCCCGATCCGGTAACGGGACAGATTTATGATGCCAGAATGAGAGTTCAGCCCCAGTATCCTGACGTTGAACAAAAAGTTAAAATTATCGGTTATACCGATGAGATTCCGAATGACCCTGTCATCTTCAGCAAAAATCTGCCGGCTAAAATGAAAGAGAAAATTATTGACGCCATACTTAAGTATACAGCCTCGGAAGAAGGGAAAAAAGTTATGTACGATACCTATGATATTGTGGGGCTTATTCCTACGGCAAATAAAGACTATGACGGACTAAGAAAAATGCTTAGAGAACTTAAAATCGATTACAAGACACTTATAAAATAATGATTCTTAAAATTTCACAGCTTCATAAAGTGTACCCGAATGGTACGCACGCCTTAAAGGGAATTGACCTTACCGTAAACGAGGGGGAATTCCTCGTTGTAATCGGATTAAGCGGTTCCGGTAAATCTACTCTTCTGCGCTGTATTAACCGGCTTACGGAACCGACAAGCGGTACAATTGAATTTCTGGGAAAAGATATAACCCACATAAGGGGAAAAGAATTACTTAATACAAGAACGCGGATCGGAATGGTATTCCAGCAGTTCAATTTGATTAAAAGAAGATCCGTTCTGACCAACGTACTTACGGGAAGCCTCGGAAGAATGAGAACTTTTGATTCACTGCTCGGCAAATTTCCGGGTGAAATTCAGGAGGAAGCTCTAAATGCCCTTGAGATTGTAGGCATACCGGAGAAAGCATCGGTAAGAGCCGATTCCCTGAGCGGAGGACAGCAGCAGAGAGTTGCAATTGCAAGGAGCATTCTGCAGAAGCCTAAATTGCTTCTGGCAGATGAGCCGGTCGCTTCCCTCGACCCCGCTACTTCGAATTCCATTATGCAGTACTTTGAAAAAATAAACCGGGAGCTTGGCACCACGGTTATCTGCAATCTCCACTTCCTGAGCCTTGTTAGAAAATATGCATCCCGCGTTGTGGCCCTTAAGGAGGGAAGAATTGTTTACGAAGGGACTTCTGCCGACATTGATGAAAAATGGTTTAAGGAGATTTACGGACCTGATGCCGAGGAGGTGGAAATAAGATGATCAATAAAACAGAATTCCATCCCGGCGATTTTATTGACAAGAATAAAAATCTTGAAAAGAAATTTACCTTTGTTAAATCGGCTCTGCTGGATATCTTCTTTATTTTCTATTCCATAATTATACTTCAGAGGGCAATATATTATAAATTCCTTCTCGGAATGAGGGAGATTCCTTTTTCCTGGAATGAGATACTTATTATTTTTATCAACTCCTTGGCATTAGGTATTATATGGACATACAGCCGGACTTCCCTATCGGCACTCCTGTTCGGAATTGCCAAAGAGGGAAAAACCGCTAAATGGACTGCTGAGATTTTCGGAGTTTTCCTCTTCAATATCACTTTTATTGCAGGATGGATTATTACAAAGATTTCACTGGTAGACCTTTTCTCGGCCGAAGGAATTGAAGGGGCGCGCAGGATTTTTGCCTCATTGTTTACCCCCGAATTCGGAATTTTCGACGATGCCCTCTTTGCAATAATTGAAACAATTTATATTGCACTGCTTGCCACTCTTATTTCCATACCCGCGGCACTCCTGCTGAGCTTTTTAACTGCCCGCAACCTGATGAAACAAAACAGGATTTCTTTTACGGTTTATTATGTGCTCAGGATAATGCTTAACTTTATCCGCTCGGTTGAACCTCTTGTATGGGCAATTGTATTTTCAGTATGGGTGGGTATTGGCCCTTTTGCGGGAATGATTGCACTTCTCGTTCATACAATTGCATCCAACGCTAAACTTTATTCCGAAGCAATTGAAAGCATAGAAACAGGTCCGGTTGAGGCAGTTGAAGCTACCGGCGCAAATAAAATCCAGGTAATCTGGTACGGAGTGGTTCCCCAGATTGTTCTTCCTTTCCTCTCCTTTACTATTTACAGATGGGATATCAACGTAAGAATGGCAACTGTAATCGGACTGGTAGGCGGCGGCGGAATCGGCACAATGCTTATGCAGTATCAGGGACTCGCGCGGTGGAGAGAAGTTGGGCTTATTGTGCTGCTGATTGCTTTTATAGTCTGGATTATGGATTACATATCAGCAAAGATAAGGGAGAAGATTTACTGATTCTCAGACACGGGCGTGCTTGCTGTTTGAATGACGGATATAAATTATAAAGGCGAAAAATACTACTACATTTATAAGTACTATGTAAATCACGTTTACCTCCGGTTTACATATTTACTATCGTAATATAGAAGAATTTCTTTAGCGTTTGATGAGATAAATCACACGGCGGGGGAAATTTTATGAGGGTCAGTTTACTCTTATTACTATAACTCCGGTCTGCTTCTTATTGGCTTTAAGGAGGTCTTCAAGGGGGAGTTCAGAGATTTGCACTTTCTTTCCGGGGGATGGGGCGTGCATAAGGTGTACTCTTCCGCTCTCTTTTTTAACCGCAATCCCGACGTGCGATACGTCCAGCCCTTCAATTGAAGTGGTAATGGCAATCAGGTCACCGTTTTTAATTTTATCTTCCTGATCCTGAAGCTTTTCTTCGGGAATGAAATAATTTTTTCTTGCGGATATTTCCTGCTCGAACATTTTAATTGTTTCAACAAATTCAGGATTCTCCTTAAGCTGCCTGTATGAGGCGGGGTGGGTGCTCATAAAATTAATTATCCTGTAATAAGATACTCCTCCCGCTTCTGCCGTAACATTAGTAACAATTCCTCTTTTTGAGCAGTCGTAAATCCAGTCGGTAAAATAATGGAGGCGGGAAGTATAATCACTCATCTTTCCCCCGCGGTACCTTATATTCATTAATTCTTTAAGGTAATCTTCAAAATCCGTTTTTCCCTCTTTAACACACCGGGCAATGACAATTGTGTTTTCGAGAAATGTATAGCAGTCAAGCCCCGATAGGTGTACAACAAGCTGTTCATCCCCCTGTACTTCAAGTGAACCGGCTTCATAAGGAGTGCCGATAAAGCTTTTACCTATTTCGGCTATTATTTCATTAACAGGTTTATCCTTAAGGTTTTTTTGAAGTGCAATGGTGAATTTTGAATTGCAGATTTCCTTATCGGCTCCGGTATAGACGCCCTGAGCCTGAAGCACTCCGGCGAATAATAATAGTGAGAGCAGAATGCGGAAAATCATATCGGGTATTCCTCATCGGCAAGCGCTGTTGTATCCCCGGCCGGAAGCTGCTGGTGGAATATCTCTTTATTTTCAAATCTTGCGTAGTCTTTCATAAATCTCAACTGAACATCCCCTACCGGGCCGTTACGCTGTTTACCGATAATTACCTCCGCCATTCCTTCAGTAGATTCTCCTGTACTGGCAAACTGGGTAATGCCGTAATACTCGGGCCTGTAGAGGAAAAGTACAACGTCCGCATCCTGCTCAATTGAACCCGACTCGCGCAAGTCCTGAAGCATCGGCTTCTTATCCGGGCGCGATTCAACAGCACGGTTAAGCTGCGATAATGCAATTACCGGAATATTTAATTCCTTTGCCAGTGCCTTAAGAGAACGCGAGATTGTTGAAATTTCCCTTTCACGGCTTTCCATATGAACGTGAGAACTTAAAAGCTGAAGGTAATCTATTACCACAAGCCCGATATTTTTTTCATTCTTAAGACGGCGCGCCTTTGCCCTTAATTCGAGTACCGAAATGCCGGGGGTATCGTCTATGTAAATTGGAGCCTTGCTCAGTTTATGAACCGTGCGGGAAATTCTTGCCCCGTCTTCTGCCTTGAATTTACCGGTACGTACGCTGTGAGCGTTTATTCTTGCTTCGGCCGATATGAGACGGGTTGCAAGCTGAATTGTTGACATTTCAAGGCTGAATATAGCGCAGGGAATGCCGTGGTCTATTGCGGTATTGCGGACTGCCGACATAGCGAAAGCAGTTTTTCCCATAGAGGGACGTGCGGCAATAATAATTAAATCCGATTTCTGAAATCCGCCAAGCATATCATCAAGAGCAAAGAATCCGGATGGAACAGAAAAAGTTGAAATATTCTTTGAATGAATTGCTTCAATAAGCTCGAGGGCCTCTTTAACCGCCTTATCCATCGACTTGAAGGATTCTTTTATTCCCTGTTCCGAAATCTGAAACAGGCGCGCTTCGGCCGCATCAAGAAGGTCGAACACATCTTCATTCCCCTGATATGCAGAGCCGGCAATTTCCATTGACGAGGAAATGAGCTGGCGGAGAATCCATTTTTCGAGAACAACACGGGCATGATAATCTATGTTTGCGGCTGATGAAATATCCTGCGTAAGCTTGCTTAAATATACTGCTCCCCCTATCTCCTCAATTTTTCCCTCTTTCTTTAATTCCTCATAAAGGGAGATATTGTCAATCGGTTCGTTTGCATCGTAAAGAGAAAGCATTGCATCAAAGATCATTCTGTTTCTCTTATCGTAGAAGCATTCCGATTTAAGGACTTCAATAGCCTTCGGAATTGCTCTCTCATCGAGGAGCATAGCTCCGAGAATAGAGACTTCAACTTCAACCGCGCTCGGCGGTTTCATCTGCCCGCTTTTGAGCAATTCAATATCGCTTCCGGTTCTTTCTCTTTTAGCCATATCAGTTTTTACCGGTTAATTCGTCGTGTAGTTTTCTGAATTTCTGAACATCCTCCCAGCATCCTCTTTTCCAG
>JAEXUB010000122.1 GCA_023453125.1 Bacteroidota bacterium | reverse complement strand
GTGTTATCCCGTCTTCTTTCATAAGCTTAAGGCCGTAATTACGCAGAGTAATGATAATCTTTACAGCCTCTTTTCCCTTGGGGGTAATTTTATATTCGGTGCGTGGAGGAATTTCCGGATAGATTTTTTTTGTAATCATTCCAGCTTCTTCAAGCTCTTTAAGCTGCGAAGAAAGCATCTTGTCAGAAATTTTTTTAATGCTTTTTTTTATTTCGGTATAACGCTTTGGCCCCTCCTTAATTCTCCATAGAATAGGCATTTTCCAGGTGCCCCCAATCTTTGATAAGGCGTACTCAACTGGATTGTAATACAGCTTGTTGTTATAAAGGAATTCCGGCATAACTATCCCTTAAGTTAGTGGCTTACTTAAATGTAAGTATATAGCAAAGAAAAAACAAACTTCTGATATTTGCTGAAATTTTATAATGGAGCTTCTATGGTTAAGGCATTAATGGAGAAAAACAGAATTGAAGCATTTAGCGACGGAGTAATTGCAATTATTATTACTCTGCTTGTTCTGGAAATAAAAGTTCCTCACATAGAGGGGGAAATAACTACTGCGGTCATTTGGTCGTCACTGCAGAGTATAGCTCCCAAATTTCTAAGCTGGGGGATGAGTTTTTTCATGGTTCTGATAATGTGGGTGAATCATCACAGAATATTCAACGATATTAAACAGAGCAATAACGGTCTTCTCTGGTTAAACGGAATGCTTCTGTTTTTTATGTCATTTGTACCCTTCCCGACAGCATTAATAGGAGACTATTTCAGCAGCCCCGCCTCGGTTTCATTCTTCGGCATTTGCCTGGCAATGATGGGATTGTCTTTTGCAGGATTAAGGTATTACCTGGTTAGAAATCCTGAACTGTTAAAGGAGGGAATAAGTATTGAATCTTATAAAGCCCTGGCGGGAAAGAGTTTGCTGAGTCCCGTTTTATATTTTACGGGAGCGGCTGTGGCTTTCGCAAGCGTTTATGTCTCCTACGTAATTTATCTTATTGTGCCCCTTTATTTCGTATTCTTCGGATCAAAGAAATAAGAATAAAAAAAGGCACCCTTGGGGGGTGCCTTTCAATTTTACTTTTCGAGGTATGCCCAGACAAAATTGGGATGATGCCCGTCTCTTCTTGCCATTTTAACCCATAAAAGAGTCATATGCTCAAGATGCAAGGCCTGGTCTGCTTTCCCCGTATCAAGGGTGTCGAACCCGAGCAATGTGTTGATTTCGCGGACCTGATTCTTTGCGTTCGGGTCGTTTCCGCAAATCATCATTACAGGTTTAACACTGTATTTGGGAAAAGAATTATCCTTGAAATTCTCGAATCCGTAAATAGTGAATGACTTGACTGCATTGGAGTCGGGGGCCCAGCGTTGAACCATTTCCAATCCTGAAATCTCGCTTTTCAGACCGTGGCTTATGCCTGCGCCTACCGGGTTTGTGCAGTCTACAAGTGTTTTCCCGTTAAATTTAATTCCTTTTAGTACCTCTTCATTTGCCTGGAAAGGAGTTGCGAGGAAAACCATATCGGCTTGGCTGACGGCATTCTGCACTCCCAGAATTTCGAATCCCGGATTCTTCTCAACGGCTTTTTTTACGCTTGATGAATTGCTGTCGTTATGTGCAATGATTATTTTATGCCCCAGGGCATAAAGCCTCTGGGCAATTGCGGAGCCAACATTTCCGATTCCAATAAATGCTAATTTCATAATAAACTCTCCTGATGATTAATAAATTACTTCGTTAACAAACTCTCCCGGCTTCTGTATGAAAAGCTTCCAGTATTCCTCAGCAATCGAATCGGGATTATATTTCGGGTCTTCTTCTCTAACGTATCCGCAAACCATAAGATGCGCAATATGCAACTGTGTTCCCTTGGCCTTTTTAACATATGCCTGGAATAAATTTCTTACGGCTGCCTTGCCGGCGCTTAGCGAGGAGCAGTTGGGGTCTCCTTCCAGTGAAAGCCCCCCGCCAGTTAGGAATAATTTCCCCTTATTCTCTTTAAGATAATCGGGCATGGCAATTTTCATCATATTAAAATAACCGCCGGCGCTTACATCAAGATCATTTCTGAATGAATCCCAATCTTCGGAAAGAATATCCTTAATTGTGAGGGCTGATGCATTATAGAGAAAGAGGTCCGGGATCCCTTCCGAGTTTTTAATTTCCGAGATGGCATTTAGAAGAGAATCGTAATTGCCGGCATCGCCTGTTTTATAAACTGCATCTATGTTCTTTTCCTTTAGTCCGGCAGCAAGGTTTTTTAATTTATCTTCGCTGCGGGCTATTAGGGCAACCTTAAATCCCTCTTTCCCGAATCTCTCCGCTGCGGCACGGCTGATTCCTGAGCCGGCGCCGACAATTACAATTAGTCCCATATTTTTTTCCTTATGTTTTTCTGACAAACAATTATTTTTAATTATTTGTTCAATAGATCAATTACCAGTCCGGCTGCCGCCGCTCCGCTGTTCTGCTGCTGGCCGGTTATAAGGTTTCCATCCTGTATGGCATAAGCTGTAAATGGAGGAGCAGCTTTGAATATGGTCCCTTCAATCTTCCGCGCTTCAGTTTCAATCCTGTAAGGCTGAATCTGAAGACCTACAGCTTTATCGGCAAAATCTTCTTCGGCGTCGGAAAAACCGGTCCAGGTTTTACCTTTAACCAGCAGTTCACCGTTGGAGCCTCTTGCTTCAAGGAGTAATGCAGCCGAATGGCAGACAGCCGCAGCCGGCTTACCCGATTCGTAGAATGATGCAAAGAGTTTTCCGAGTTCTGTATTCCCTCTGAATGTATACATAGGCCCCTGTCCTCCGACAAGAAATACCGCATCGAATTCGGAAGGATTAACTTTTGAGAATTTTACTGTCGATGAAAGCATGTCGTTAAATGATTTCTGCTGGAGATAACCGAGAGTGATAACATCGTGAGCAGAATAGCCGCTCGCATCAAGAGGATTGGAATAACTGTCCATTTCAATTTTTCCCCCTTCGGTTGATGCAATTACAATTTCATATCCTGCCTCCTGAAAAGCAAGCATCGGGTGGGTAAGCTCGGCTCCCCAGAACCCGATAGGCCAGCCTGTCTGCCCAGAAACGGCGGGACTGCTGGCAATCATCAAAATTATTCCTTTCGGCTCTGCGCCGTGGAAGTGTACGTAGCGGTTGATTTCTTTTATATTATTCATAACGTCTCCATTGTTTTTTACATTGCCAAGTTAATGAAGCCTGCCCGCAGTAAAAATATACTTACTCAAAAGAGAAGTACTAACAAAAAAGTAAGTGTTATACACAAAATTTGGTAATGGAGACAGCGGGAAAGATTTAGAGCTTATTGATTTCGTTCAGGTCCTTATCCGGAAGATATAAAATGAGTAGTCCTATAATAATTCCTATAATAGCAACTGGCACGTGACTTCCGCCGAATAGGTACTGATCGACTGCATCAAGCAGGTACCAGATGCCGCGCCATATCAGTATTATCCCCAATACGATGCTCAGGTTTTTGCCGAAATATTTTAAAATGTCCAATTTCTGTTTCATATCTCTTATTTTATTGTTGTCAATTCAAAACGTAATAGGCGCCGTTTAATACCGATGCAAATGAAACCCAGAGCAGATAGGGAATATTAAGGAATGCGGCTAAAGGCCTTAATTTGTAAAATAGAACGAGCATACTAACCAGAAGAACCCATAAAATAATTATATCTGCCAGAGCCCATCCAATTTGTTTATAGTAAAAGAAGATAAATGACCATATAAAATTAAAGAAGAGCTGAACTGCAAAAATTGTTATTCCCCGGTTCCTGTCTCTCCCAGGTTCCATTTTCCAAATTAAATAAAAAGAAATACCCATAAGAATATATAAGGTGGTCCAAACGGGTCCGAAGAGCCAGTTAGGGGGAGCGAATGAGGGCCTGATAAGCGTTGCATACCAGCCGGGTACAGCTTTTGAGGTAAACATTCCGGCTACTGCTCCTACGGCAAGAGGAATAGCAA
>JAEXUB010000083.1 GCA_023453125.1 Bacteroidota bacterium | reverse complement strand
CCGGCAGTAATTTTACTGCCGGGCCTTAAACTAATCCTTTGAGTAATTAATGCGGGTTCTGTAAGTTGCTGCCATAAATGGTTGCGTTTTTGGCGCATTTTGTTATTTTGGACATATCTTTCTACGGAGTAGATAATGCTCAACTCATTGCGGAACAAAATACTATTCTTCGCATTAATCCCCTTATTAGCAGCTTATACAATCGGATTCTTTTTATCCCTTGCAAGGGAAAAGAAATCTCTTACCGAAAATGTTAACAAATTCATGTATCACGAGGCCTCCTCTCTTGCCCAGATAATCAGAAAAGAACTTAAAGCAATTGAAACTATTGCTTATGTAAATTCCGAATTTGTTGAATATTCCGAGGATGTTACCAGAGAAGAAGCGGTCTCCCTGCTTAAAACAAACTTCGGCAAGAGCGATTTGCTTTTAGGTTCCAGAATTGCACTTGAACCCTTTATAAAAAAGGGGAAACGATTCATGGTCTCCGTTGTAAAAACCGATGGAAAAATTGGTGCTACTAAAGCCGAAGATATTATAGACTATACCTCGCCCGACGAAAAATGGTATCAGATTCCGAAGAAAACTTTAAAACCTTACTGGGACACTCCATATATTGGAAGGGAAGCTGGAAAATTGGTATCAAGAGTCAATATCCCAATAATTAAAAACGGCAAATTCCTTGGTGTCTCATCTTGCAAGTTCGAAATTCTTAAATTCAAGGGCTTAAGAACCGATGTGGGCTTTGTGTCGTTAGCCCTGATAATTATCAATAAAGAAGGGAAGTTTATATATCATCCTACCGAAAAGAGAATAATAGAAGGGCATAATATCTTTAATCAAAGCTCTTCTTCAATTAATGTTGAAGACCAGAATGAGCTTGGAAAGAGAATGCTTTCCGGAGTACAGGGGAAAATGATTTTACGTTACTCCGACGGGAGCGACCTTCTCTGGTCCTATTATTCCCCTGTATATACAGCAGACTGGTTTATGAGCATCTCAATAAAAGAAAAAGAAGCGCTCAAAGAGATTAATTCATTTGTAACGGCAGAAATTGCCAAAGGGGTGATTTTTACATTTCTGGTTGTAATTATTGTAGTGCTTATTGCGAACAAAATCGCAAAGCCAATAAATTTAATTTCAAGACAGATAACTGAAATGGCCGACGGGGCCGAGGATAAGATCCTTTTCACAAAGGAGAAAGGGGAGGTGTCTCTTCTCGTTTCCTCTTTTAATTCGATGATGTCAAAAATTAAAATGAGGGAGGAAGACCTACAGAAAGTCTCAGACCAGCTTAAATTTGCCCTTATAGCTTCCAATGACGGGATTTTTGATTATTTCATCTTACGAAACAAGCTCTATTTCAGCGACCGGTTTTTCCAGATGCTCGGTTATTCTCCCTATGAATTTGAACCGACTGTGGAAAAATGGCATCAGCTCATTCATCCTGAAGACCGTCAAAGCGTAATTGGCACAATTGAAAATGCTATTAAAGATAAAACCGGACTTCATCTTGAATTCAGGATGATTAAGAAAGACGGGGAAGTAATCTGGATTGACGCCAAGGGTATTATTGTTAAAACTGACGAGGAAGGGCGTTCTGCAAGAATGGTCGGCGTGCATACCGATATTACAAGAAGAAAAGAATATGAATTGGAGATTAGCCGTGACAAGGAAAGGTATCAGGCTTTAATTACCTCGTCAAATACGGGAGCGTGGGAATTTGACAGCTCCAAACAGAAATTCTGGTGCAGTAATGAATTCTTTTCGATGCTGGGAAGGGATATAAATGATTTTAATTTTAACGAGGCAGACAACAATGCCGAAATTCTTATGGAACTGTTCCATCCGGATGACAGGGAAATGGCAGTTGCAAAGTTCACCGAATATATTAATTCCGGTTCCCGGGGAATTTATGAGAATGAATTCCGGATGCTGAAGCCGGACGGCAATTATTTGTGGATTCTGGCGCGCGGCAGGACTCTCCAAAATGAAATCGGGGGACTTTCCAATTTAACCGTAGGGACTCATATAGATATTACCCAGAAGAAGAATTTTGAAGCTGAGATGATGGAGCTGAACAGGAGCCTCGAAATTAAGGTTGCTGCCAGGACAGCGGAGCTTCAGGATATTCTAATAGAAGTTAATTCAATTAATGAAAAACTTATTTCGCAGAATGCGGCATTAAATACATCGGCGCTGGTATCTACAACAGACCTTGACGGGAACCTTATTGAAGTTAATGATCTCTTTTGCAGGCTGATGGAATACGAAAAGGAAGATCTGATTGGACAAAATTACCGGATTTTAAAAAGCGGATACCACACAGACGAATTCTGGAAGGATTTCTACGGGCAAATTCTATCGGGTAAAACATTCAGAGGCAATATCTGCAACAGAACAAAGACGGGGGGTCTGATCTGGCTCGATACAGTTGTTGTGCCCGTTTTTGATAAAGATAAGAAGCTGAAAGAATTTTATACTATAAGATTTGATATTACCGATTCTATGAATGCAAAAATTGCCCTTTCGGAATCGGAAGAAAGAAGCAGGCTTCTGCTCCAGTTTGCAAGCGATGGAATTTTCGGGATGGACACTGAAGGAAGGGCTACATTCATGAATGAAGCCGCGCTTAAAATATTCGGATTCAGGGAAGAGGAGATAATCGGTAAAGAAGTGCATTCTCTAATACACCACAGCAGAATAGACGGTGTGCAATTCCCGATTGATGATTGCCCGATGCATAAGAGCAAATCCGAAGGGGTGGTTCATTTTGTTGATGATGAGGTACTTTGGAGAAAAGACGGCACCTTTTTCCCGGTTGAATACTCTTCCACCCCGATTAAAAAAGGGGAAGAAATAATCGGCTCGGTGGTTGTCTTCAAAGATATTACCGAGAGAAAGAGGCTCGGGAATGAATTGAAAAAAACACTCCTTCTGGCTGATAATGCCCTTGAGATGTCCAAGGCCGGTTTCTGGGAAATACCTGTCGAGGACTTAAACAGAATAATGCTGTCGGATCAGGTTATTTCCCTCTTTGGAATGATGCCAAGTGCCGATAGAAATTATAAAATGAAGGAATTCCTGAGTACCGTTTCTGAGGCTGACGAAAAATACACTCTGCTGCTTACTGGAATATTCAGAAGTCTGGCCTCAGGTGAAATTGATAAACTGGATACGATTTTCCAGCTTAGGAGACCGGTTGACGGGAAGATTGTATGGATTCATACAGTAGGAAAAATACAGAAGGATGCAGATGGGAAAGCTTATATCTACGGTGTTGCACAGGATATTACAGAGGCTAAAAAATCGGAATCGGAGCTTATTAAAATTCTTGCAATGGCAGATAATGCTCTTGAACTTGCTCAGGCAGGATTCTGGGAAGTTCCTATTGGCGATAAAGAGGAATATTATTACCAGTCCGACCGCGCTACAAAAATATTCGGAATGAAACCGAATAAAGAGCAGAAATATCCCCTCTCGGAGTGGAGCATTCCGATGATGGAAGCCAATGAGGAAATTGCGCGCAGAGTTATTGCTGAATTTGACGCTATGTGTGCTGGTACTGCCGATAAATATGATGTGGAATATCAGTATAAACGTCCTGCCGACGGCAGGATAATCTGGATAAGGGAGCTTGGTGTAATAAAACAGGATACCGAAGGAAGAAAGAGAATGTTCGGCGTTAGCCAGGATATAAGCGAAGTAAAGAGAATTGAAGAATCGCTGGAAAGGACAATTGCAGCAGCCGACGCGATAATTGATACTAGTCCCAATCCGACAGCCGTTACACGTATTGCCGACGGAAAAATTTTGAGGCCCAATCTCGCTATGGCCGAATTCCACTTTCTTACACTGGATGAATTGCTGGAAACAAAATCCTCTTCCTGGTATGCGGATGCGTCTCAAAGAGAAATTGTTATCGCAGAACTGAAGAAATCAGGTTATGTAAGAAACAGAGAAATTAAATTTAAAAAATACAGGACAGGAGAAATAAGAGACTGTATAGCATCCTTTGTGCCAATCAGTTTCGAAGGGGAAGATGCCCTGGTAGGTTCATTTATTGACATTACGGATATAAAAAAGATTCAGTTTGAACTGGAACAGGCGAAACTGGAAGCCGAATCGGCCGCGCAGGCAAAAAGCCAGTTCCTGGCTACTATGTCGCATGAAATAAGAACTCCTATGAATGCCATTATAGGGCTCTCCCATCTAGCGCTCAAAACAAATCTCGATAAAAAACAGCTCGATTATCTCAATAAAATAGAGAAATCGGCACAGGCCCTTCTCGGAATTATTAATGATATCCTCGATTTTTCAAAGATAGAGGCGAACAAACTTCTTATAGAGCAAACTGAATTTGATCTTGAGCATATACTCGACGGGGTATCGAATGTTATGGCCCACAAAATTCAGGAAAAGGGACTTGAATTTGCGATCCGGATAGCCAAGAATGTTCCTCTTAAACTTATTGGGGATCCTCTAAGGGTAAATCAGATTATTTCTAATTACTGCAGCAATGCCGTTAAGTTTACCGAAGATGGAGAGATTCTTATTGATATTTCAGTTGATCAGTTTATCGGTGATAAAGTAAAGCTGAAGTTTATGGTTAAAGATACCGGCATAGGCATGACCAGAGAACAGACTGAAAAAATATTTATGGAATTTTCACAGGCCGATAATTCAACTACAAGAAAATTCGGCGGCACCGGGCTTGGACTGGCCATAAGCAAATCACTGGCTGAACTGTTAGGAGGAAATACCTGGGTTGAAAGCGAATTCGGAATTGGAAGCCGTTTTTATTTTACTGCGGTCTTCGGAGTCCAGAAATATCAGGATAAAGATGAATTTAATACCGCCATAGATTTGAGAGGACTAAAAGTTCTTTTATGTGATGATAATGAGACTGCCCGGGATGTAATGAGGGAGGCATTGGAAACCTTTTCCTTTAAAGTTACGCTTGCCAGCTCCGCCGAAGAGGCTATTAAACTGACTGAATTAAATGCAAACGAACAGTTCGATCTGGTAATTATGGACTGGAAAATGCCGGGTATAGACGGGCTTGAAGCCTCAAGGATTATTATCAAGGAAAGAGGAATTAAAACACCGACTATAATAATGGTTACCGCATTCGGCAGAGAGGAGATTGCAGAGAAAGCAAAGGATATTGGAATTAAAGCTTTTCTCATTAAGCCGGTTTCATATTCTCTTCTGTTCGATACTATTATGGAAGTATTCGGTAAGGAAACCAGAACTGAGAGAAGCCTTATTGGCGCGGAAAATAAATTTGCCCGTGAACTGGATAATATAAAAGGGGCGCGGTTTCTTCTTGCCGAAGATAACGAAATAAACCAGCAGGTTGCAGTGGAATTATTTGAAAGTGCCGGTTTTAAAGTTGAGAT
>JAEXUB010000014.1 GCA_023453125.1 Bacteroidota bacterium | reverse complement strand
GGTTAAAATTACTTTTGATGGGGTTCCTGCAAGACCGATAAAATAAATCTATTCTGCAACTGCTGCCGAAAGAGCAAATACCCGGTCCGCGCCATTATCCAATAACACACTGCCGCATTCCGAAATTGTCGCACCTGTGGTAATTACATCGTCAGCCAGAATAATTCTTTTCCCTTTTGCCATACCAGGTTTTCTTATAATAAAAGCATCCCTTACATTTTCTCTCCGCTCGCTTAAATTCAATGCGGTTTGCGTCTCGGTATATCTTCCCCTTTTCAGCACTCCGGGCCTGACAGGAATTTTAATTACCGAAGCAATCCCCTTTGCCAGATAGAATGACTGGTTATAACCTCTTTCGGCGCGGCGCCTCTTGTGGATTGGAACAGGGATAATATAATCCGCATGCCATTTCTCTATTTCTTTTATTAATCCCTTTGCAGTTAAAATTCCGAGGAGCCTCGAAGTAAGGAACGCATTCCTGTATTTCATCTCGTGTATAATATTCTGTATGCCTCCATTCTCAGTGAATACAAAGAGGGACTGAAATCCGGAAATGACATTCATAGCGGCGAATTTTCTTTCGAATTCCCGTTCAAGCCTTTCTTTAGATGCTTTGGGTATTACAGATAGGCAATTGCCGCAGATGAGCATTTCATCCGCGGCTAATTTTTCATTGCAGTTGTAGCAAAATCGGGGAAGGAGAAAATCAAAAATCGAATTAATTAATCCATTCAATTTATATTATTGTCTTTTAAAAATTTCACCAGTTTCCGGTCGTTAATCTCAAGGTGATTTTTAAACCATCTGTATGAAACTTCAAAAAAGGAATCAATCTCATCAATCGGTTTTTTATCAAGGTCTTTAAGATTCCTTTTAACTTTCTCGAAGAAACGGTCGTGCTCTGCCTTGTGAGAGAAATAACCGGGATAATTCAGTTTCTTCATCAGATCATTTTCATAAGTAAAATGACCATTCAGATGCGCAATGAATTCCTCCGAAAGATTATTAATGTGGTCTGTATTTTCTGAATGAATTGCATTCTGAAGCTTGTCGATTATCGAAAAAAAATCTTTATGCTGGGAATCTATTGTATCGTTTCCTGTTTCAAAATATGTATCCCACTGAAAAAAAATCATGCTTCCTCCTATAGTAGCCGGTAATATTTTCTGGTTGTCCATTCTAAGACAAAAAGTATTATTAATATTATAAGAATAATTTCATTTTCAGCAAAGAGGATTTCGAAACTTTTTTTCCGCTTTAAAGGATGCCGGGGTTCTATTTTATTGAGCTTTTCTTCCAATCCGCTGTAATTTTCAATTCCGAAATAGCTCCCTCCGCTATTTTCGGCTGTCCGCTTAAGAAAATTCAAATCCATTCTCCGGTTTAATCTTTCAACTTCCGTTTCATTTACATAAAGGCGTAGTGAATCATAATAAATTTCTCCTCCTGTTGAGGCGCTTCCTTTAATCGATAAATTTCCTGTTTCCGCTGTTTCAATAAGACCTTTATATAGTCCTGCGCCCTGATGTAAAATAGGGATGCTAAACTTTGAATTTCCTGTTTTAACATCCAGTCTCACATCCGCATTTTCAACCGGATTATAAAGAGCGTCATCTACTCTTGCGGAAATTTCAACTTTCTCTCCATTGTAAAAGACTTTTTTAGAAGTTAGCAGGGAAAAGTGTTTTCCCTCTGCCGGGGCCGAGAGCCATTCAACAGCATTTTCAAATAATTTCTCTGCAATTCCTTCAAGCCGGCTGCTTTTCTGCAGTTTCCAGCGCCAGAAATCGGAGCCCGTAAATGACGCGCTTTTCCTTCCATCTTTTTCATACACGATAAGCAATGGATTTTCCCGTGATTCGTCGTTTGCGCGGGCATTAAGAAGTATACTGCTCCCCTTAACCGGAATTATTTCAACAGCCGGCATTGTAACGGGGGAAAGAAGCTCCCATAAAGGAGAATCAATCCCCTCAAGTAAAGGATGCATTGTACCCGATGTATAAGCAGTCCCTGCTGCAATTCCGGATTCAGTTTTTCCCGCCATAAAGGGGAGCGCAGGGAGTATATCATTTAATCTTACACCGGAATCAGTTCCCGAATAAAAATAAAAGACCGGCTTTCTCCGGTTAATTATTTCATTTTTAATCCTGGCTAACCGGTCTAAATTCGAATATGAAGAGGGATAATCAATTAGAAAAAATATATCTGCGCTGTCAATAGGAAAGCCTGAACCCGCTTTAACTTCCTTTTCTACATTAATCTCTGCAACCGAAGTAAATCTTATTCTTTCTCCGCGGCGCATTAAGTCCGCAGTGTGTGAAAAATCAGCCGATGGTGCCCCGGCTACCATAAATACTTTTATCCTGTCCTTAAGTATTACCGCGGTAAAGTTTCTTGAATTGTTATCTTTATTTGTTTCCTCTGTAAGGGGGGATACTATTGCAGTTAATCTTTTTTCTCCCGCAGTTGTAGGTTTGTAGGGGAGTCTCACAATATCGGTTCCGTTTCCGTTTAGAACAAGGTTTGTCTGTGAGGCCGGTTTTCCCTCCTCAAGCAGTCTTACAGTAATATTTTTACCTGCGAGGTTTGTATTTAGTATCTGTATATCAATTAAGTCCTCGGCTCCCCTGTAAAGGGGGGTATTGTATTTAGGCTCTGCTATTTCTATATCTTTATAGCGGGAGGTGTCTCCTATTCCGATTGTAAAAATAGGTATTCCCGATTTCTCGAATCCTAGGAGGGGATTTGCCCCGTCTGTTATTATTCCATCCGATATTATTACGGCCGAAGAGGCATTGGAAATTTCACCTGATAGAAAATTCTCTATATCACTGAAATTTGTATGGCGGTGGGTTAATGTAAAAGATTTTTCAGTAAAAGGTTCAATCTTGCTGCCGAAAAGGAAGAGGCGGTTTCTGTTGTCCTTGCTTAACCGGGTGATTAATTCTTCTGCTTTCTGTTTCCTGACGGAACTGTCCTTAATGGCAATAGATGATGAGTTGTCAATGAAGATATAGCGGAACGTTTCATCGCTGCCGCTTGAGATTAGGCTGAATCCGGAATTAAAAAGAGCCAGCAGAATAAGCAGGAAAGCAGCTCCTCTTAAAACGGCGAGAATCTTTTTTATATAGCCGGGAATAGCCGGATTTGTATGCCGGTAGGCATAAAAAGAAAATCCGGCAAAAATAACCGCTAGAATTATCAATGCCGGAGTTATAAGATTTTGAATCTCAATCATTATCTGTTAAAACTCATTTTTTCCCTGGAAGATCAAGATCCCACTTTTTCATTTCATCTAAAATTGCATAATCGGTTAGGTCGAAATGAATGGGGGAAATGGTAGCATAATTATTTTTAACTGCAAACTGGTCCGTATCTATAGTCTCATCTGTCTCGATAAGCTTGCCTGTGAGCCAGTAATAGTTATTTCCGTATGGGTCAATCCTTTCTTCATAGATATCGGCCCACTTGGATTTTCCCTGCTTCGTAATAACCGCTCCTTTAATCTCGTTATAAGGGAGGTGCGGTACATTAACATTAAGCATGGTGCCGCTCGGCAGCCCCTTTTGAGTAACCTGCAAAGCAAGTTTCTTAACCAGATCGCAGGCATAATCAAAATGAACAGCATTATGGTCGCATACAGAAACCGCAATTGCAGGAACATCCATAATTGCCGCTTCACGGGCTGCGGATACGGTACCGGAATAAATAATATTTATTGCGGTATTAGAGCCGTGGTTTATTCCGCTTATTACTATATCGGGAGTTTCGGTAAGAATATTGCGTATCCCAATTTTAATACAGTCTGCCGGAGTTCCGTCAACCGAATAACCGAAAAATTCCCCGTTCCTGAAATGCTTCTTAACCCTGAGGGGGTATTTCATTGTAATTGCATGCCCAACTGCGCTCTGTTCTGTCTTGGGAGCTACAACTGTAACATCCCCAATCTCTTTCATTGCCTTAGCAATCTCATAAATTCCGGCTGAATCTATACCATCGTCGTTGGAAATAAGAATCTTCATTTTATCCTTAATTTTTATATTCAATTCAAAAATATATCCTTTGAGAAATAGAATTCCAAGGAGAAATGAACAAGCCGGCTGCACAAGGAAATAATAACCGGATTAGATTAATTCAGATCTTGAAATGGAATGAATTAGTTAAGCGATCGATTATTTTTATGCTTCCTCTTCCTGAGATATTATCATACCGCAGTTATTCTTTTTAAGCCGCTCCCACTCGGAAATCTTTACCATCTTAGGATGCAGGATTGTTTCATTGTTGTCTTCTCTCCATTTTTTATAAATCAGCCGAGCAGTGTATTCCATTTCATGGCTGCCTGCTGAAAGCAGGGCAACGGTTACTGCTACAACAATAAAAACAAATCCGAATTCAAGCAGCCTGCCGGTAATGAAAAAGGGAAGAGAAGCAGAAGCCGACGCCATCGAAAAAAGCAAAAATCTGAATTTTCTCTTATTCAGACAGTTCATACATAACCGGCATGTAATTCCGGTGATATACCTTAATGAATTTATCTCCCTTTTCTTTCCTTTCTCTTCAATTTCCTGTGTCCCTTCCCGGAGGCAGGCGAATTCTTCAACCCGGCATTCCCTTTCAGAACCGCATTTGTCGCATTTGCATAACTGTTTCATAACAATTCTCTCTTTATAAATATGCCGGAATTAAATTCATTAGTAATTATTTATTTCCCGTTATTATTAAAAATATGCGGGATCAATTATAACGTGCTTAATGGTGTCTCTGTTAAATGTGTATGTAATATGTACCAGCCCGTCCTTAGTCTGAATTACGGCCGGATAAGAATATTCTCCCGGATCATTTTCTAAAACAATTACATTTTTCCAATTAATTCCGTCGGAAGAGACAGCAGCATTAAGAGGAGTGCGTTCTCCGCGCCATTTACCTTCAATCATTCCGCAGCGGTTATATACCAGAAGGTGGCGGCCGTCTGCAAGTGTAACAGCATCTGTACCCGAATTCGGATTGGGGAGATTTGTTTCAGAGAGGGGAGTCCAGCTCTTTCCTCCATTCATCGACCAGGATTGAAGTATTTTTCCTGACATTGACCTGCATAGCATCTGGAGAGCCGAATTAGAGTGTATAAGAATGCTTGGCTGAATTGCCGAAAAGTCCTTTCCGTCGTTAATAGGCCCGATTTTCTGCCAGGTTGCTCCCAGATCGGCTGTTGCCTCGAAATGTACTTTCCACCCGTCCGATTCGTCACTCGAAGGGGCGAGAATAAGCCCATCCTTCAGCTCTACCGCCTTATTCTTAATCGGCCCGAGAAATCCATCCGGAAGTCTTTTGGGAGCGCTCCAGGAGGCTCCGTCGTCTTCGGAGGTTATTACCATTCCCCACCAGTGCTGAGGGTCGGGGCCGATTTTGTAAAAAAGCATTAATGGTCCATTGGAAGGTTTGAATAAAACCGGATTCCAGCAGGGGAGCCTTTTTCCGTCCGGCTGAATTCCATTAGCTGCCTCGGCCGGTTTGCCCCAATTCCCGTCAATCTGTTTCGAGACCCATATTCCTACATCGGGAGCCTTTTCTTCTGTTCCTCCGAACCAGGCAGCAATTAGTCCTGTGCCTGTTTCTGCAATTGTTGATGCGTGGCATTGAGGCGTGAGCCTGTTTTCGATCGCATAAATGAATTCACCTTTTATATAGCCCTTTTGATTAATTGGCAAAGGGTTGTCCTGTGCTTCAATGGGAAGAATAGAAAGAAAGAGTAAAAAAGAGCTGAGGAGTTTTCTCATGTTATTTATCCGGTTTTCTATTTCAAAAATAAAAAATCCCGGCTTAAAACCGGGATTGAAATGAGAAAATATTTATTAAGTCTATTTTTTAATGTTATATCCCTTTTCGTCATAGGGACTAAGTTTTTCTTTCCACATTTCCTCGAGAAGAGCAAGTTCTTCCTTGTAATCGGTTCCCGGCTCCTCCTTTGGCTTCAAAATATCAATAATCTCGAATGCGAATTTATCCTTACCGAATTTCCTGTAGTCCTCAAGCATCGGCTTAATTTCCTCATTTCCCATATCGAGAGAGAATTTGTGCCGGTTAATTCTTCCATTAACATTTAGGTGGCTCCCGATAAATATCTTTCCGTTAGCCAGACAGGTTATTTTATATATTCCCATAGGGGGAGGATTCTGCAGGTAATCTTTTTTAACAGCCTTCTTATCTATCATTTTAGGTCTTCCTTTTTCTTTAATCCAATATTTCTGGTTTTCTCTTTCCATCAGCCCCTCTTCAATTAAAAGCCGGCGGATGGTGCAATGGTCATCGTATATCTCATTTATTAGTGTATCAACTTCCTTCTCGTAATACTTCTTTCCGGGAGAGAATTTTTTAAGGAATTCATCCAGTATTATAAGTTTCTTTTTATGCTGGACCGGAAGCGCCAGAAGTCTTCCCCTCTTTATGAAAGTGCTTAATACTTTTTGCCGGTATTTTTTAATCCTCTCATCCTGTATATACTTTTCGATATTATTAAAAGCAGTCAGTTCCCTGAGCGTGAGACTGAAAAGCTCACCGTTAATTGAATAGATGGTATAGTACTGTTCCTTGCTCTTAGTTACGAGTCCTACAGCCTCAAGCTTTTTTAGGTGGAACGAGATTGTAGAAACCGCCAGGTTCAGCCTTTGGGCAAGTTCCTCAACATACTGCGGTTTTTCCATCAATGCGTTTAATGCCTGCAGCCTTGAGGCATCGGCAAGCGCCTTCATAATTTCTATGCTTTTTTCTATTTCCATGGCTTTTATATTTATTTCGATAAATATCGAAATAAATATAA
>JAEXUB010000255.1 GCA_023453125.1 Bacteroidota bacterium | reverse complement strand
TCTCAGCCCGGTATTTACAGCAAGAATAATTATATCCCTCATTTCCTTTATGGCAACAAGACTAATCAGGTTTTTATAATCTTCTTTTGTTAAGAATAGGGGGAGTTTCTCAGGTACTTTTATTGTCTTAATGCCATTGCAAGGATTTGCATCAATCATTCCATCGGCTAAAAGTTTATTAAAGAAGGCCCTCAGATAGATTAAATCAGTTCGAGCGGCATAGATTGAGGCTTTGAGTTTGGAGGCAATGTAGCTATTTAGTAAGGACCTGTTAATATTGCCATTGGTTAAATTACCAGAGAAATCATAGAAATTCTGTAATGTCTTTTGAATCTCTGAATATGTCCGGGGCTTATGGTATGTTTTAGAAAATGCAGAATAGTATTGGATTAGCTCCCTTAAGGAATATAAAGGTGTGGTTTTTTTGTTAGGTTCAAAGGAAGATAAGAATTTTAATGCATCGGTTTTCAATCTTTTCCCGGTTGAAACTTTCCGGCGGCGGCCCTTTTCCTCCCAGATAACATAATAAATTCCGTTTTGTCTTTTACTCAAAAACATAGCAATCCAGTCCCCAAAAATGTAACCACTAATTTGTGAGATGCTATAAATATTTCGTTTTTGAAGTAAAAAGGGGGAAAATCTTTGTACCCCCGACAGGAGTCGAACCTGTGCGCATGGCTCCGGAGGCCACTGCTCTATCCACTGAGCTACGGGGGCAAAAATACAATTCAAAGATAAAAAAATGCCGGTTAAAATTCTTTTAAAAAAAGACCGGCCGCCCCTTTTAACAGAGACGGCCGGCAGCTTGGGGGAGGAGAACTTTATTTAACGAATGCTTCGTCTTCTTCTTTTGAGAATTTTCCGGTAATCTTTTTAACTAAAGCCGGAACAGATTCTTTCCAGTGCTCCACTTTAATATACATTAAAGGCACAATTACAAGAGTAAGGAATAGGGAACTTGTAAGACCTCCTATAAGGGCCCAGGCAAGTCCAGATTTCCATTCCGCGCCTTCACTGGTTGAAAGAGCAATTGGAAGCATACTGAATATCATTGTCAGCGTTGTCATAAAGATAGGACGAATTCTCATTCTGCCCGCGTCTATCAGCGCGTCTGTAACGCTCTCACCATTTGCCCGCATTACATTTGCGCGGTCTACAAGAAGAATAGCGTTTTTGCCAACAAGTCCAATAAGCATAATAACGCCGAGAATTGAGAAGATGCTCAATGGTTTCATAGCAAGGGCCAGGGCCAGGAACGCACCTATGAATGCCAGCGGAATTGTAAACAGAATTACAAACGGATAGGCGAATGAATCATATAAAGCCACCATTACCATATATGTAAAGAGAATACCGGCAAAGAGGGCAAGGAGGAGGTCGCCGAATGAATCATTCTGGCTCTTTATATCCCCCTGGAATGAATATGTAATACCCGACGGGAGAGTCATTTTGTTCAGCTCTTTCACAATGTCCTGTCCAATTGTACCTGTAGGTCTTCCGATTGCCTGGGAATAAATTGTAACCGAGGCGCTTCGGGACTGGCGTGAAAGCTTAGTAGGACCGGTGGAGCGGTAAACATCGGCAAACTGGTTAAGGTAAATCAACTGACCTTTCCTGTTTACAAAAGAAATATTTCCAATGTCGTCAGTCTTTGAACGGTCCTGCTCGTCGAGGGCAATTCTTATATTATAATCTGTTTCCCCGATGCGGAGTTTTGTATCGTCATCGCCGGTAAGAGCCACACGGAGCGCGCCGCCGACTTCAGCGAGTGTGAGTCCGTAGCTCACGAGCTTGCGGCGGTCAATGTCAATCCTGGTTTCCGGTTTCCCTTCTTCGGTAGAAAGGCGCACATCGGCAGTTCCGGGAATGGTTTTAACAACATCTGCTACTTTCTTAGCGGTAGTGAGCACTTCATTGTAATTAGGACCGCTTAAAAGGAGCTGAATAGGAGTCTGGTTTGCGGTACCGAAAATACCAATGGGATTAACCCTGACCTTTGCGCCCGGTATTTTCATCAGTTCTGCCTTAATCTGGTCTCCGACTTCGGCAGTGCTTCTCTTTCTGCTGTTTTTATGAGTAAGAATAACACTTATTTCAGTCGAATTAGCAGATGAGAAGCCTATAAGCCCTTCGCTGGAAGCGCCTACGTTAACATAAATGGTCTTTACTTCCGGCAGGCTGCCAATAAATGCCTCTGCCTTCTGCGATAATTTATTCGTTTCCTCAATGGGAGTTCCCGGAGCCATTTCGAGAGTAACTGCAAACTGTCCCTGATCTACCTGAGTCATAAATTCAAATCCGATGAATCCGAGTGGTACTAATGCCAGTGACCCAAAAAAGAGACCAACAGTTAAAACAAGAATCTTAATTTTATGGTTGAAGCTCCATTTAAGGATTTTAATGTAATCTTCGGTAAAATTATGGAAGAACTTCTCGAACCAGAGAGCGAAACGTCCAAGCAGAGTACGGTCTGTTAATCTTTCAAGCTTACCGAAGCGGGATGAAAGGAGAGGGGTAAGAGTAAAAGAAACAAAAAGACTCATCAATGTGGAGATAACCACCACTACAGCGAACTGGCGCATAATATTGCCTACAAGTCCTCCTACGAGAGCCAGAGGGAGGAATACGGAAACGTCAACAAAAGTTATGGCGAGAGCTGCAAAGCCTATTTCATTTCGTCCCCTAATAGCAGCAGTTCTCTTATCTACCCCTCTTTCGAGGTGGTGGTAGATATTTTCAAGAACCACTATCGAGTCATCCACAAGAATACCTACTACAAGAGAAAGCCCGAGGAGGGTCATAAGGTTTAGTGTGAATCCCAATGCGTATATCGCAATGAAGGTTGATATTAAAGATGCGGGGATTGCAATAAGAATAATGAAAGAGTTCCTTATACTGTGGAGGAACATAAGCATTACAATCGCAACAAGAATAACTGCAATTGCAAGGTCTTCCTTAACAGCGTTTACGGCATCAATTGTATATAGCGATCCGTCCTGCGCAACTGTAAATTTAAGTCCAAGATGTTCGTACTGTTTTTCGAGTTTAGTAATTTCCTTTTTAACAAGGTCTGCAACAGTAACGGCATTTGCATCGGACTGTTTCTGCAGGTTAAGCCCGATTGTATTGCGGAAGTTAATACGGGTAATATTCTGATAATCCTTAATACCGTCTTCAACTTCGGCTATATCCGAAAGCTTAACACCGCCGCCGCTTCTTGATTCCCCGATATAGAGATTTCTAAGTTCTTCAACTGAGCTGAATTTACCTGCGACGCGTACAATGAATTCGCCGTCTCTATCCTTTACGCTTCCGGTAGGAAAATCGAGATTAGAGTTTTTAATCATCTGAGTTACCTGAAGAATTGAGAATCCGTACGCTTTCATTTTCTGGAGATCGAGATTAACCTTTATTTCTCTTTCTTCTCCCCCCACGAGAGCAATCTGCCCTACTCCGGGCACTCTTGAAAGCTGGGGCTGTATTTTGTCTTTAACGAACTGGTACAGGTCCTGCGATTTCATATTGGAGCTTAATCCCATACGGAGTACGGGGAGTTCGTCAATTGCGAATTTTGTAATCACCGGCGTTTTAGCGTCGGTTGGCAGTTTATTGCTTACCTCGCCGACTTTTCTCTGTGCTTCCTGAAGCGAAATATCGGTATTGGCAGACTGGAGGAGTTCGATTATAACGAACGATACTCCTTCCATAGAAGTAGAGCGGACTTCGGAAACCTTATCCATTCCCGAAACAGCCTCTTCGATAATTTTGGAAACGCTCGACTCAACTTCATTAGGCGAAGCGCCCGGATAGATAGTCGTTATAGTCACAATCGGAGCAGATATACGGGGAATGAGTTCATAGTTCAGCTTAATGAAGCTGAAGATTCCCACTGTAAGAAGCGCCGCAAAGACTACAATTATAAGGGAAGGTCTTTTTATTGATAATTCTGTTATTGTCATTTTCTTTTCAATCCTTATTTATTCAGTATCTCTACTTTTGTGTTATCCACAAGAATGTTCTGTCCGTTAACCACAATTGTTTCCCCTTCGTTAATGCCTTGAAGCACCTGAACGAATGTATTGGATTCATTGCCGATTACCAGCTTACGGAGGCGGGCAATTCCGTTTTCTACTACAAACACCTGTGGATCTTTAATGCTTCCTACGAGCGCCTGTCTCGGAATTACAATGCTTTCGCTCTCTTTAAGGCTGGTAAATTCAACTCTGGCAAATACGCCTGCTTTAAGCTGGTTCTTTCCCTGGTTCTCAATAACCACTTCTACCGGGAAAGTATGTGCTTCATCCGATTTTGCGCTTATAGATTCAATTCTGCCGTTGAAATTTACTCCCGGAAATACATCCGCGGTTACTTTGACCTTATCCCCCTGTTTCAATGAGAAGGCGTATTTTTCAGCGACGTTCAATTTTACTTTAAGACGCGAAATATCGACGATATTAGCAATGAATGTCGGCTGCGGAGCTCCCTGTACCATAGAACCGACATCAATATTGCGGGCTGTTATATAGCCTGCAATGGGGGTTTTAATTTTTGTATCTTCAAGCTGTCTTTTAGCGACAATAAACTGAGCTTCGGCGGCGCTGTATGCAAGTTTTGCTCCGTCGAGCTGCGCATCGGTAGCTGAGCCTAATTCAAAGAGATTTTTGAATCTTTCATAATCCTTTTTGGATTTTTCATAATTAGCTTCGGCGCTTTTGAAAGCGGCAATTTTCAATTCGTCATCAACCTGGGCAAGAACCGAATTAGCTGGTTTATAATCGCCTACTTTGAAGAATATCTGTTTAACTTTTCCGGCAGTTTCGCTTAAGATATTCACATCGTTGTTGGCTGCAACGGTACCGGTGAGAGAAAATGAAGATTCGAGTTTTTTAGTGGAAGCAACATCCACCGAGACATAAAATACATCTTTAACGCCTCCGGCGGCAACAGCCGAAAGCTTTTTCTTATTCATGGCAAGAATAGTTACAATTGCCGCAATAACTATTACTATGCCTACTATTGATTTCCAGTTTTTCATAATTTCCGTTTCTCCGTTATCTATTAAACTTATTTGCCGATTGATTTTTCGAGTCTTGCTTTTGCAACTTCGTAGTCAACAATCGAATTAGTATGATTTGTCTTAGCCGCAAGGAGGGCAACTTCGGCATCAATAACATCCGAGCTGAGTGCCATTCCCGCTTTGAATTTTTCCGAAATGATCCTGTTGTTCTCGGTAGCCTGTGTAACAGCAAGTTCGGTAATTTTTATTTTCTGCTTTGCAGTATTAAGACTGAGATAGCTCTGTGTAACTTCCAGTGTAATGCCGTCTCTAAGCACCTGTTTCGTGTCCACTGCCTGAGCCAATGATGCCTCGGCCTGGTCTGTCTGGTGTACGGTTGTAAACCAGTCCCAGATGTTAAGACTTAAATTCAATCCTACATCCCAGGTCCCCTTGAACTCGTCCTTTGTAGGGAAGACTCTCTGGTTCGGTCGTGAATAATTGTAGTTCCCTACAAGTGCAATCTGGGGATACCAGTTTGATTCGGCCATTCTGACATTGGCTTCTCCCATTTTAATTCTCTGGTCCATAGCCTTTAATTCCGGGCGGGCTTCAATTGCGGCAGCAGTAAGTTCGTTCAATGACTGGTACTCGGCCGCAACAAGATTGGCCGGAGTAGCAAGCTCTATTTCGGTCAACAATGGAATAGAAAGAACGTTATTAAGAGCAATCATTGCAAGTTTAACGCCGTTTTCGGCATCTGCCTGCTTGAGCATAATATCAGAAAGCTGCACTTCAAGTTTTAAAACATCGTTTGATGTAAGCATACCCGCCTTCATAAGGTTTTTTGCATCATTAAGGTGAGCTTTAACCTGTTCAACATTCTCGTAAACAACTTTCTTCATCATTTCGGCCTTAAAGAGATTCCAGTAGGCATTCTTTATGTTAAAAAGGAGCTCGCTTTTATCTTTGTTGAATTCTTCCTTTGTGGCATTTGAATTATACTCGGCCATATCTATTCCGCTCAGTATTTTGAATCCGGTAAAAAGGGGCTGTGTAAGAGAAAGCTGTGTTACATACTGATTAAGAAGATTAGGGGATATTTCCATTGTACCGATTCCCGGCATAGTGATTGTGAAAGGATCAACAGGGCTTAGCCTGCGGTATGCCGCAGTGAATTTAATGTTAAACCATCTGCTTGCATTCGCTTCCTTTAATTTTGAGATAGAAGCAGAAACCTTAAGCTGAGAAGCGTGCAGGCTTTTGCTGTTTGCCAGGCCTGTATTAAGCGCCTCCTCAATTGTAAGTTTAAGCTTATCCTGAGCCGCGGCAGTAACCGCAAAGGCCAGAATCATAAATAAAGCCATTCTTATTTTTTTCATTAGAGTTTCCTCTTTATTGTTATCAATTCTTAATTAACCGAAGATGCCATCTGTTTCAGCACCTCAAAAACCTTGTCAAATTCTGTTGATTTGTCGAAGAAATAATCGGCTCCTGCCGCAACGCATTTTTTCCGGAACGGAAGAGACGGGTAATTTGTAAGCATAATTACTTTTACCCCCGGATTATCGGTCTTTATCCTTTCTAGAATGTCAATTCCGCTTCCGTCGGGGAGCTGTATATCTAAAATGAGAACCGATGGTTCAAAGGATGCGCAGCATCCGTAAGTTTTCTCAACTGTATCGGCTTCCCATACAATCTCAAGTTTATCGCATTTAGAGATCCTCTGTACAATCCTTTCCCTAATAATATCGGAATCATCTACAATGCCGACTGCTAATTTTTTATTTTCCACAATACTCATCTTTTTGTTTACCGAAATTTAGATATGATAGGGAATGGGTTCAATTAGCATAATACGGAGTGTATTGTAGTCTATGGACTACAAAAAAAAGAGCGCCGAAGCGCTCTTTAAGTTTTTACTGAATTCCCTGGCTGACGCCGATATCGACCTTTTCTGCCTTGTGGGCAAGATCCCTGAAATTATTGAAGTTATATGTAAGCGTCATATTTATAATATTAGATTCGGGGCGGACCATGAAACGGTTCCTGTAATTATCCGCGCTGTTGTTAATGTCGAATTTTGCAATGTTGAACAGGTTCTGCGCAGTAATTGCAAGAGTTACCTTCTTATCAAACAGTTGCTGGCGCAATGATGCAATCAGAAATACAGTCGGCTTTATTTCGATATTCGGCTGCGATATTTTCATATAGAGCCCGATCAGCTGAATGGATGTATTGGAAGATACGGTGAATGATGATATAAGCATTGCCCTGTAATTGAATGATTTGTTGCTTATATCCTTGCCGAGGAGTTCTCCCTGGAAATCGTTGTTTGTAAGGTTAAGGGACGGGCGGAGAGTGAGCCAGGAAACAGGGGTTACGCTGACGGTAATATCCGCGCCTATAGTTGTATTCTTTGCGAAGTTTTCGAATGTTGTGTTCATTCTTCCCTGGTTATCAACGCTGATTGCCTGCGAGGGAGTATCCTTTGTCTGGCGCAGGAATGTTTCAACCGTCAGGAAGATACCGCTGAAGAAATTCTGATAGTTCAGCTCGTATGAATCGGTGTATTCGGGGGTAAGATAAGGATTACCCGAACTGCTTGTGTAACTGGAGGAGAACGCGGGATAAGGATTTAGAAGAAGCTCATTCGGCCTGTTAATTCTTTTGGTATAGCTGAACTGCATTGTCTGCATCATGCTGAATTTCTTCTGAATGCTGAAAGAAGGGAAGAAGTCCAGCTTTGAAAATTTGTATTCATTGTATAAGGTCTTCTGTTCAAGAAGTCTGTCTGTATACTCTGTTCTTAAGCCGATCTGTACCGGAAGGTCGAAAATTTCGTTTGAATATGTGGCATAAGCGGCCAGTACATTATTACGGTAATCGAACTGGTTTGTGTAGTTGGAAGTTACATTCCAAAGACCTGTATTCCAGTCGAATGTTTCGTTTCTTGTATCAAAATTCCTGAAATAGTATGAAATCTGTCCGCCTGCCTCTAATTTGCTTTTTGAGGAGATGTTCAAGGTGTAATCTGCTTTAATTCTTCCGTCATTTCTTCTGGTGTCGTCAGTAAAATGCCTCATACTCGGGTTTGGAAGCTTATCGCCGTAGAGGGCAGTGGTAATATATTCATCTGTAGTCTGAACAGAAGGGGATTTCACATTATTGTATGTAATTTCAAGAGAGAATTCACTCACCTTAGGTTCGAATTTGTGTGTTAAGAAGAATGAACCGCTGAAAAATTTGGAATTGTTATCCATATTGTCGCTTGTGGTAGTGAAAGTATTTACGGAAGAGGCTGAATTGCTCATATCCGAAGCCATATTTCTTCCGATATCCATTCTGCCGTATGTACCGTTGACTGTTATTCCGGTTTTGTCAGAGAAATTATAATCAAAACCGAGTCTGCCAGTCAGATTGTCGCGCAATACTCTTCCGTCAATGCGTGTAAAGTTGAAAATTGTAGAACCGGGTACATATGTTTCCCTGTCTAAGTCCTGTACAAAGAAATTATATTGTCTCAGGTAATCGAGCCCTGCCGAAACGGCAAAAGCTTTTTCCCGGTAATTGAATGTAAAGTCGCCGTTATATTTATCCCTTGTACCGGCCCCAGCATTAACCATTCCGCTGAAAGAGCCTTCGGCAATTTTTTTCGTAACAATATTGATAATGCCTGCTGCGCCTTCGGCTTCATACTTTGCGGAAGGGTTTGTAATGATTTCTATATTGTCTACAATATTGGCCGGGATTTGTCTTAAAGCATCGCTTCCCTGAATTGGACTTGGTCTGCCGTCTACAAGAACAGTAAAGCTTGAACTTCCTCTTAAGGTTACATTTTCATTCTGGTCAACCTGAACGGAGGGCTGGGTTTTCAGGACGTCAAGCGCAGTACCGCTGGTTGATGCAAGATTCTGGCTAACATTCACAACCTTTTTATCAATTTTATATTCTACATCGGGTCTTTCTGCGGTAACCTCTGCTCCCTGAACATCAACACCGGTCTGAACCAATTCAATTTTACCCAGATCTATTTCTGTCTTTTCGTTGGCAATCCCGATATTAGAGATAAATTTCTTTTCGTATCCAATGTAGGATACTTTAACAAAATACTTGCCTGCAGGAATAGCCGGTAGAATGAATTCTCCGGTTTTACCTGAAGCGCATCCCTTTACGGCAACGGAATCTTTTGGATTGTGGAGTGAAATTGTAGCAAATTCAACAGGAGCGCCGCTCTGAGAATCTACAAGTTTACCCTTAATTGTTCCCCCTTTTGACTGTGCCGATAAGAATGAAGTAAAAAATACTGCCAGCAGTAATATGCCTGTAACCACCCTTTTCATTTTAATCCCTTGTTGTTGTAATGTACGGTAATTTAGACTACTGAAAGCCCAAAAGGTTCTAAAAGAAGATTATGGAAGTGATAAAAAGCTCTAAACGGATTATTTAAAGCCGCAATTTCAATTTTCCTCCGGAGTAAAATAAGCCTCGAGCTCTTTTAGAGTGTTGGAACTGGTTCTAAGATCGTGAATAATTTTACCTTTTTCCAATACAGCAATCCTGTCGCATACCTCGGTCACATGGTTCAGGTCGTGGCTCGATATAAGAATAGTTGTCCCTTTTGATTTTTCATCCTTAATTATTTTTTTGAGACGAATGACCGAAGTAGGGTCGAGATGGGGGAACGGCTCGTCAAGAATTACAATCTGAGGTTCGAACAGGAGAGCGCCGACAATTCCGACTTTCTTCTGGTTTCCCTTGGAAAGGTCTCTTATAAATTTTTTCTTTCCTATAATTTCGCCGTTAAAGAAATCGGCATATTTTTCAAGCCTCTTTTTAACCTCGCTTTTGGATAATCCGTGAAGGGAACCGATGAATTCAAAATACTCTTCGGGAGAGAGGAAATCTATGAGGAAACTCTCATCCAGAAAGGCGCCGGTATAATCTTTCCAATGACTGCTCAGGAAAACATTAACCTCTTTAGAAGTAACATAACCCCCGGTTGCCTTAATTAAATCTGTTATAAGGCTGAAAAATGTGGTTTTACCCGCTCCATTGTTGCCAACAAGGCCAAAACTTTCCCCCTGTCCGATAAAAAGGGAATCTATATTAAGTACTGTGGTTTTGCCATACTGTTTTGTGAGACCGCTTGCTGAAATCATATTGTGTGCCTTAAGATTTTTTGAATCCTTCAATCATTTTATATTTATTTATAAGGAAAAGCTTTTCAATCAAGGAAATAAGATAACCGTGCCCTGCCAGTCCGGATATGCCTAAAGCTCCAATAACTACAATAGCCTGATCAAAACTGATAAAGAACCTAAGAAGAAAAACAATGCCGAGCTGGAGAATAAAAACAACTAACGCCCCGAGATACTGCTGTGTACCGCGTCCCTGCTGGCTCCACATTCCTTCTTCGAGGCGGTATTTCATCTTGTTAAATGTTGCCATTGCCATAATTATGAAAACTGAAATTCCTGTGTTGAATAAGAACAGGGCGGTGATTATAAAATAAATTCTTACATCCAAAAACAGATAGAAAGCCATAAGTATGTAAAGAATAAATGAGAACCCGGTCATAAATAGAAATTTCGATTTCAGATATGTTTTTAAATCAATCTGGGATGTCATAATAATTCCGAAATAGGAACTTTCCCACCCGAATACAAGAATTCCGTACGAAAAAATGAATACGCCGGTCATAAAAGAGGCAATGAAAAGATGAAGCATCTCATCGGGCACTTTCTGGGTATAAAAAATCAGACCGTAAAATATCATCAGGAATGAAATGAAGAAAAGAGGTTTCGGGCGCTTATTACGGAGAACCATTTTTATCTCAAGCAGAATAAACTGCCCGGCCCTTCCAAGTGATGATAGGAATGAAAAGTTCTCTTTAAGTTCTTTTTCCCTGCTTCTTTTAACTCCCGCGGCTGCTTCCTCTTCGTCAATAAAAAGGTTCAGGAAGAGGAGTCTGTGGTTGACCTGGAACATTAACATAGCGCCGACAAGGGGAGTGAGAGCCATATAGGGATGAAGGAGAACCACTTTCATAAACACAGACCAGATTCTGGGATATGCCTGCATCAGGAATGCCGAAAGAACAACAAGCCCTATTGCCGCGGCATTTATCAGAACTGTCTGAAGAGGATAAATGCGGAATTTTGTTTTTGTATAATTGACAAGGTAGGCATTAAATACACAGGTAAACATTATAGTAAGGAACCAAGCCGTAACGGAAATCCAGGAGTAATGAAGAATGAGTTCGGTGAATGCAAAGGGGAGGAAAAGTATTACCGGAACAAGATTGAGCAGGCTTTGCGCGGTTTTAACGAGAATAAGATCCGCAATTTTTTCCCTTGGAATATTAAGAATCAGGTATGGCTTAACCGAAACCGAGCGGTATTTTTGGAAAATCAGCCTTAATATATAGTCTGCTGGAAAATAGAGGAATACAATTTCGTTCATCAGCTTAACGGGATTGGTCCCGGGAATGTTCCCGAGTATTTTATTCAGGTTAAAGGATATATATAGAAAATTTACCATAGAAAGGCCTATAAGAATTCCGAGAATAACGTTGGTAGTCATTCTTTTCTGGAATTCGGGGGAGCGCCTTATCCTTTTAAAGTTTTGTTTTAATAGTTCAAAAATCATTATTTCATCATTTTTTTTAATTTATCAATTTCATCTCTAAGGGCTGCGGCTCTTTCAAATTCAAGGTCTTTGGCAGCTGCAAGCATCTCTTCGGTCATCTGGTCTATCAGATCCTTCTTCTGGTCGTTGGAAAGATATTTAATTACCGGCTCTGAGACTTTTGAGAATGCCGATTCTTTTTCGGCATCCTTCTTGCGAACATCAGCAATTGAAGTTGAAGAGAGTATTTCTTCTACGCTCTTGTAGATTGTCTTTGGTACAATATTGTTGGCACTATTATATTCGGATTGAAGCTTTCTTCTCCGGTTTGTCTCGTCAATGGTTTTCCGCATTGATTCTGTAATTGTATCGGCATACATAATAACCTTGCCGTTTACATTACGGGCTGTTCTGCCGGCAGTCTGCATCAGGGATCTCTCGCTTCTCAGGAATCCTTCTTTGTCCGCGTCTATGATAGCGACAAGGGAAACCTCCGGCAGGTCAAGCCCTTCCCTCAAAAGGTTTACTCCGACAAGAACGTCAAAATCGCCTATTCGCAGGTCGCGTATTATTTCAACTCTTTCAAGAGCGTCAATATCGCTGTGTATATACCGCACCTTAATATTTATCTTATCGAGATAATCGGTAAGGTCTTCTGCCATTTTCTTTGTGAGTGTGGTAACCAGCGTTCTTTCTTTTTTTTCAACTCTGGTTCTAATTTCCCCAATCAGGTCGTCAATCTGGTTTTTAACGGGACGAATCTGAATCTCGGGATCAAGAAGTCCTGTAGGCCTTATAACCTGTTCAACAAAAGAGCCGCCGCTCATCTGAAGCTCATAATCACCCGGAGTGGCGCTTACGTAAATTATTTTATTTGTCAGTTTCTGGAACTCTTCGAATTTAAGAGGGCGGTTATCAAGTGCAGACGG
>JAEXUB010000248.1 GCA_023453125.1 Bacteroidota bacterium | reverse complement strand
ATTCATCCGGTATGAAAACGCAGATAAAAGTTAACAGCATCGATTCCATTTCCCCCGAGGAGATTTCCGGGGAAGAAAAATTTGTACTCATAAATTACAGCACCAGCCTGCAGATTGAATTAGCGGGAGAACTGCTTGAAAAGAAGGATCTTATCAAGGCAGGATTTGAGGCTCAGTTCGGAACCGAAAAGGTTAAATTCGACCAGGCAAAAAACCTCTTCACAATAGAAGCCAGGCAGAAAATGATTGCAGTAACCCCAAAAGACAAAAATGATTGGAAATATATTGAACACGATACAGCGCAGGGGGATTATATAACCCGAATGTTATTGCCTGAGGGAATAATAAAAAAGTTTGAAGGAAAGTAAGAGAAGGGCGCCTAAAGGCGCCCTTAATGTTTTTATAAACCGGAAACGGCCTGGTCTTTAGGATGCCGTACGGAGAAGACAAATCTCTTCGTAACGGATTTCCCCGGGTCAACAGTAATATTCCATTTCACCTTGCCGGTAACACCCTCTACAACTCCCCCGGAAAGCTCAATAGCCTTTACCGTGATATCCTCATTTTTCGAAACCGGAAGCTGGTCTTCAACTGTAACCTTTACCTGCTTGTTCTTATTGTTTTTTACAATTATATCATATGCAAAAAATCTTTCAATATCGCTGCTCAGGAATTTGTCTTCGGTAAAATCCTTAATCGGTTTCCGTTCTGTTGTTATTCCCCTGTCCCGTCCAAGCGAAAGAATAAGAGTATCCTTTGAGACATTAGGATCGAGATAGGTTTTCCCTACAAATGAATTCTGGAAGTAGGAATTTACTTCCCCCGGAAGAAGGTTGTACTCGTTCCAGTTTGTAATGAAGCCTACAAGGAAGGCATCCGGATCAAATTTCGGAGCGGTCCAGTATTCATAATTCGTTGTTATCTGATAATCCTTAAGACTTACAGAATGAGGCTTCATATCTGATGGAATTGTATAAGGAATTGAGGATTCAAATTCAAATGAAAGCATATTTTCGTTAACAGTGGTATAGTCTGCAACCGATTCGGCTTCGGGGGCCGCTGCCTCCATTTTCATTTCGGCTACCTTTCCGTCAAAAGCCTGATTGCGCTGCATTACAACTCCCGATGCCATCTTCTTCATTGCCGTCCTGAAATTAAGATACCAGGGATATAGTTCCGGTTTGGTCTGCGAGACATTCGGATTGCGGGATGAAAGAAGAATTTTCAGGTCTTTCCATACAAGTCCCGTATTCTGCGATACCTTTGCGGTATAACTAAGTTTAATCGGTTTCGATATGTCATCAACCCTTGCGTCGTATACCGGAATCCAGGATGCTGAATGGGTTAAATAAGTAATTTCGAATTCCGCATTAACCGCAGAATTAGCGGTAACATTAACAGAAATCTGGTTAACCGCCTGACTGTATTTATTATTCAGTTCCTGAAGCTGCCTTCTCATCTGCTCCATTCTCTTTCTGATTTTTTCCCCTTCTCCGGTAACAATTATAATTTCTTTCTTAATTTCAGAAATCCTTTTTTTCATAAATTCGGCATATTTCTGGACATCGGCAGGAGTAACATTTGTCTGTCTTCCCGAGAGACTACCGTTTTTCATAATCAGGTCCTCTTCCATCGAAAGTATGCTTCTGGCATCCTGCTTCTTCCGGGATTCAATTTCGAGAATTTCCAGGGAATCTTCCAGGACTTTCATTTCTGTCGGTTTAACAGAGTTCTTGAGGTAATCATATTGCTGTCCGATTGAGGTAATAATAAAATTCCCCTTTCCTGTTACGGATACGCTGTTTATATCAAAGTCAGATGCTACATTCTCAAAAAGAATTTCGCTGTTCCCCTTTTCGAGTCTCGCTTTTGCGGTATGGTAAAGCTCGGCTCCCGAAAGAAATACTTTAACCCCTTTTAATTCTGTTTTAACAGGAATTACCTGTGCCGAAAGAACCAAAGGAAGTAAAAACAAGCTCAAAACAAACATTTTTCTTTTCATTTCTCCCCCTAAATATCAGTCCAAAAATAACGATTATATTCGTTAAACATCAAACTAAGAGTCAGGTTCCATTTAAAAGGGGAATAAACTCCCCCTTTTTAAGCCAAATATTTTCAGATTTTTCATTTTTTAGCGAACTTTAAGCATGAAAAAAATAATACTACAGCTGCTTAGGCAGAATTTCGATTCGATAGTAAAGAACTGGACCGAAAAACTGATTTCCTCTTTTAACGACAAACTGTCGGAATCCCAGATAAAATCTTATGTTGAAAACACTCTTTCCCTTATAATTGAGCTTATCAGTAATGAGGATTATTCAAAGGCTGATGAGTATCTTGTAGATATATACAACCTCTTTTCAAAAGGGGAATTTAATTTACTTGAAATAAGTCAGCTTTTCAGTCAGGGAAGATATTCAATTCTTACCTATCTCGAAAAGGACGCTCCAAAGAACTGCGACCCGGTAATTCTGCTCGGTTTTCTGGATGAAATAGTCGAAAAAGTATTTGCCCGCTACTGTATGCTTTATCAGGATGCCCAGTTAAGGGAACTCATAGGGGAAAGAGACCGTCTAGCTTCAAAGCTCGAAGTGAACAATAAATATCTTACTAATATCCTGAAAGCTTCCGGGCATGCAATTATGATTGTAGACCGGAACGAAAAATTCATTGAGTGGAACGAAGGTGCTGAAAAGATATTCGGTTATACTGCCGAAGAGGCCCTCGGAAGGCATTCAAGCTTCATTCTTCCGCACGGGAAAAAATATGTGGACGAGCTTAAACTTATACAGCACCAGGTAGGAAAACTCGGCGAACCGATTATCCTTGATACCGAAAGGGTTACTAAAAACGGAAAAATTATATTTGTTCAGCTTAACGTAACAAGACTTCCAAGCAGCGACGGGCAGTATATAGGGAGGTCTATTGTAATACGCGACTTTACCGAGGTTAAAAGGCTTCAGCAGCAGATTGACCAGTCTGAAAAGCTTGCAGTACTCGGGCAATTATCGGCCGGCATTGCGCATGAAATAGGCAATCCCCTTGCCGGTATCTCTTCAATTGTTCAGCTCCTGCAGAGAAAAGCAAATGACGATACTACCAATGAATACCTTGCAATCCTAAGAGAGAATATAGACCGGATTTCTAAGATAGTAAGAGAGCTGGTCGATTTTTCCCGTCCTCCTAAATATGAAGAATCTATGATTGATGTAGGAGGCATTATTAAGACCGCAATCGGAATTGTGAAGTATGACAAGAGAGTCAGGAATGTGAACTTCGAAACAAGCCTTTCGACGGGACTGCCGAGCATAAGCGCCGTTGCAGACCAGATACTTCAGGTATTCGTTAATATTCTAATCAACGCTCTTGACGCAATCAAAGGGGAAGGGACTATTATTGTAAAATCGACAAATGATGATGACAATATATATGTAGATATATGCGACAACGGATGCGGAATGGAAGAAGATGTAATGCAGAAAATTTTTGAACCTTTTTTTACCACCAAGGAAGTTGGAAAAGGGACCGGGCTGGGGCTTTCGGTAAGCTACGGCATTGTAAAAAAATTCCACGGGGATATAAAGGTCAACAGCGAAGTTGGAAAAGGAAGCTGTTTTAAAGTAATTTTACCTATAGAAAATAGAAAAGAGGAAGCATAATGCCTGCTAAAATATTAATTGCGGATGATGAAAAGGTAATTAGGGAATCGATTAAATCGATATTGGATGAAGAAGGCTTTATTACGGATACCGCTGCTGACGGCGAAGAAGCGCTGCGTAAAATAACCGACGATACATTCGATCTTGTGATTAGCGACATTAAAATGCCCAAGTTCGACGGCATTCAGCTTCTTGACGCTACAATGAAAATCTCACCCGAAACGCATTTTATAATTATGACTGCCTATGCATCCGTTCAGACTGCAATCGATTCTCTCAGAATGGGCGCTTTCGATTATCTGATTAAACCGGTTGAATTCGAAGATCTCCTTATAAGAGTAAAAAGACTCGTGGATTTCAAGAAATTATCGGACGAAAATAAATTCCTCCGCCAGCGCGTATCTGCCGACAGCGGATACCGCAACCTGATTGGCAACAGCGGAGCAATGAAGAAAATTTTTGAGATAATTACTCAGGTTGCCCCTACAAACAGCAATGTGCTTATAATAGGCAAGAGCGGAACCGGCAAAGAACTTGCGGCTAAAGCAATCCATTTCAACAGCAAGAGAAAAGATGGAATCTTTCTTCCGATCAACTGCGGAGCAATTCAGGAAAATCTGATTGAAAGCGAGTTGTTCGGGCATAAAAAGGGTTCTTTTACCGGGGCAACTGAAGATAAACTGGGGCTTTTTAAAGTAGCCGACGGCGGCACTCTCTTTCTTGATGAAATTGGAGACCTCCCCCTTAACCTTCAGGTAAAATTATTAAGAGCTATTGAAGACAAGCAGTTTCTTCCGGTCGGGGGCACAAAGCCGGTATCTACCGATGTGAGAATTATTGCGGCTACAAACCAGAACCTGTTTGAAAAAGTTAAAGCCGGTGAGTTCCGCGAGGACCTTTATTACAGATTAAATGTTATTGAAATTAAACTTCCCACCCTTAACGAGAGAAGCGACGACATTCCCCTCCTGGTAAACCAATTCATAGAGAAGTACTGCAATGAGATGGGAAAGAAAGTACTGGCGGTTGATAACGACACAATACGGGTTCTTATGAATCACGATTGGCGGGGCGGAGTGCGCGAATTGGAAAACGTTATTGAACGGGGAATTATTTTTGCAAGGAATGACAAAATTACAGTTAATGACCTGTCGGAATATCTTCAGCCCGATACTGAAATTCAGTCATTTCCCGATTCACTCAAAGAAGCCACTGCAATGTTCGAGAAAGACCATATTCTTAAGACAATAAAGAAATTCGAATATAACAAGGAAGATGTTGCAAAGGCTCTCGGAATAGGGCTTTCATCACTATACCGCAAAATGGATGAACTCGGAATTCCGACCAAGATGAAGCCGGAAGAATAAAAATTCCCGCCGGAATTCCGAATTATCATTAAAACTCTACGCTTATTCCTATTGAAGGAAGGAGTCCGATTGTCGATTCCTTGTCAACAGTCATTTCCCTGTAATTAAATCTGTTGGTAAATGAATTCTTGTTGTTGTAAATATTCTGAATATCGATATATGCAATAAGATTCCATCCGTCAAAGTCCCATCTGCGGTCAACTCTTATATCAAGTGAATGCACAGGATCGAAACGGCCTGTATTGTAATTTGCCACGCTCTGTGTTCCATTACTGTTGAATGGAGTATATGGAGTGCCTGTGGCAAAACGGAATTTAAAAGAGGCTTCCCACTTGCTGCTGAAAATGTATCCTCCCGAAAGATTGATAATCCATCTCTGGTCATAGCTTCCGGGGCGTTCAATCCCGTCCAATCCGGTAAAATTGGATTCACTGTAGGTTATGCTCACAATTCCGTATAATGGAATGTCTGAAGATTTTTTCTGCATTGAGAACTCAATTCCCTTAACGCTCCCTTTGCCTCCGCTTACCAGGGGCTCAAGTCCGAATGAGGAATAGTTATCATCCGGTCCGCTGAATCCCCCTCCGGTATTGGCAAGTACCAGATAAGGCCTTAAAGAGCTCGAAGGATAATCACTGTAATCCTTTATAAATCCTTCGGTCTTAATTAAGAGATCATCAAAAAGTTTGTGTTCAATGCCGGCAATTATCTGGGTAACCTTTACCGGTTTCAAGTCCCTGTTCTGCGGATATGCCGCAAGCCATATATAGGAAGGGGCCTGATAATATAATCCTCCGCTTAGAGTAACGCTTGTTTTGTCTGAGAACATATAAGATAAAGAGCCTCTGGGACTTAACCTGAATCCGTCATTTATCCCGTCAAAATAATCCCCCCTTACTCCTGCCGAAAACATTATCCTGCTGAATAATACATCAGAGTATTGGGTATAGAATCCGTACTTTGCAAAATTGTTTTTGGTGACAAGTGAAGTAATGTCAAGGACCTCGCCGAATGAAGTGCGGAATGAGTTTAACTTGATATCCGCGCTGAACTTTATAAACTTGGCCGAAGCACCGATATTAAGCTCTGAAAAGTCCCCCGGTTTAAATACAAGATCGGCCTTTAATTCATTTTCCCCTTCGCGGCTCAGGTTTTTGAATACCGGATTAAGGAGTGAATCTTTCTGGGTTGCGTCGTAATCAACAAAATTTCTGCTCAGCGATAATGTCAAAATTCCTTTTTTAAATAAGTGTTTATAAGAAATACCTGTTACATACTGATTCTGAGCCGATCCGAGAATGCGGGAATTATCATAACGGTCTTCGGCATCCTTGTTGTTGAATTTTACATTATCAAAAGCGCCTACAAACAGATAGGATATATAGTTATGAGCATCAATTTTATAGCTTAACTTGGCAAGAAGGTCATAGTATTCGGGGACAAAATTGAATCCCGCAGCATTGAAGATAAAATCGAGATAGCTTCTTCTTCCCGAAAGAATAAAACTCAGGTTTTCATTAATCGGGCCGTCAACATTAAAACCGAATTGAGTAGCGGCAATTGTAGCTTTGCCCCCAATGTTTCCGCGCCTTCCTTCCTGAAGGTCGATTCGGAGAACTGATGATAGCTTATCGCCGTAAAGAACCGGGAATCCTCCCGATGAAAATGTAGTTCCTCTAACATAATCCAGATTAATAAAACTCAAAGGACCGCCGGTTGCCCCCTGGCTGCCGAAATGATTTATATTCGGCACTACGAATCCGTCAACAATAGAGAGGTTTTCCGAAGGGGCGCCCCCTCTTACAACAAGGTCGTTACGCCCCGGGTTTGCCTGGCCTATGCCCGGCAGTACCGAAAGCGCCCTTATAACATCTTCAAATCCTCCCGGAGCTCTTCTAATCTCTTCATAACTGAAAGTGGCCGTGCTTCCTGTTTCACTAGGGTCCTTCTGAAAATATTCCGATGTTACAGTTACCCCTCCAATTTCAATTGCGGACTGGTAAATCTCAACATCAACAACCGATTCTTTAGCCGTTGATACAACAATATCGCTTTTAATTGCGGGGGAATATCCAACGTAGGTAATCCTTATGCTGTATGTACCAGGCTCAAGGTTAACAATCCTGTAAACCCCTTCCACATCAGTCATATTCCCGAATTGGGTATTAAGCACCTGAACGCTGGCACCGATAATGGGCTCTCTGGTAAGGTGGTCAACAACTTTACCTGTAATTACTCCTCTCCTGGGCTGTGCGTCTAATACAACAAATCCCGCAAACATCAAAATCAATAATACTGAAAATCTGAATCTCATTTTTTCTCTCACTTTTTTTAAGAAATAACAGGACTAAATTGAATAAAGTTTCAAATTTTTAATCCGCCATACATCTCTTATATTTAACCCAATATGCAAATTTTTACGGATTATAAGCTAATTTTTTTTTATTTTCACTAAACGGGAAAAATTAGTTAGGGTATATGACAGAAGAGATTACCGGCTTAAGGGAATTTGAAAATCTTATAGACGGACTAGAGCATTTATTCTGGATTATTGAATATCCGGAAAAGGAAAAATCGATTTATTCATCTAACTTTGAAAAAAATACAGGCTACAGTGCAGGGGAAGTTCTGCAGCTGGAGAACGGGTATTTTTCAATTATTGATGAACCGGACCGGGATAATTATAAAAAACTCCTGGGCGAACTTGAAATAAATTCCCTTATTAATTTTACCGAGCTCTCATACCGGATAAATTCCAAAGAGGGGAATAAAATCTGGCTGAAGGAGCTTATTAAAGTTGAAAGAAACGGAAACGGAAGCATTGATAGAATTATCAAACTCGCTGTCCGAGTAGACGATCTAGCAAACCACAGCTCCCAGCTTGAGGATTCAGTTCAGAAACTGGAAGAACTGAATATGGCAAAAGACCGTTTCATCTCTATTGTATCGCACGACCTGCGCTCCCCCTTTGCCACCTTATTGGGATTTACTGATATTCTCCTGCAGGAAAGGGACCTTCCGGAAGATGAAAGAATTGAATATCTAACATATATTAATGAAGCGTCAAAGAACCAGCTTAACCTTATTAATCAGCTTATTGACTGGTCGAGGCTGCAGACGGGAAGAATTAAACCCGAATTTACCCGCCTTAATCTGAGAATGCTAATTCAAAATGTTGTAAATACCTGGCTTCCCGAGGCAACCCGCAAACGGATAGATATTAAGATGGATATTCCGCAGGATATTTCGGTTAATGCGGATGAAAGGCTGATTACACAGGCATTCTCAAACTTTGTAAGCAATGCTGTCCGCTTTTCGAACGATGGAAAGGATATTAATATTACCGCCGGAAAATTCAAAAAAGGGGTAATTGAGGTTGTTATCAAGGATGAAGGAGTGGGAATTGCAGAAGAGAATTTTCCAAAGCTGTTTAATATAAACGAAAAATTCTGCCTTCCGAATACAAAAGGGGAAAAAGGAAGCGGGCTGGGGCTTACAATTGCAAAAGAAATTGTTGATAAGCATTGCGGCGAAATCTGGCTCTATTCCAAATTGAACGAGGGAACCGAATTCCACGTGACTCTTCTGGAAGCTACCAATACTGTAATGATTGTTGAAGATGATGTTCCCGTCAGAACTCTGTATAAGCACAAAATTGGCGAATCTATTGCTAATGTGGAACTGATACTTGCCGATAACGGCTATCATGCAATAAGCCTTATTATAGATGATCTCCCATCACTTATTATTACCGACCATGATATGCCTTTTATGAACGGCATTCAGCTGATTGAAGCAATCAGGAAAAAGGATATCAGCTATTCGGTGCCAATTATTGTTATTTCGGCAAAATTAAATGACGAAATAAAGAATAAATATCTTCAGCTAGGAGTCTCCGACGTAATAAATAAACCGGTAGACCTGGATGAACTCGTTAAAATCATAAAGAAAACTCTCAGTTAAAAATCCCGGGCCGCAAAATGATACAGAACAGCGCGGATAAACACTGGTTTGCCTTATATACTAAACCGAATCACGAAAGCAAAGCCAGAGCGCAAATTTCTTCTTTGGAGATTGAATGCTATCTCCCCGAAATTACACATAAGAAGAAATGGAGCGACCGGATTAAGAAAGTTACCGAACCCCTTATTAAAGGATACATATTTATATTTGCAACAGAGCGGGAAAGACTGGATGCCGTTACCTGCAATGCTGTGGTAAATACCGTAAGCTTCAATGGCATTCCTGCTCCCATTCCCATCTGGCAGATTGAAGGCTTAAAAAAACTTCTTGAAGGGGAACACGAAATTCTCTTATCAGACAGGCTTCCGGCAGGTACTCTTGTTAAAGTTGTTACCTGGCCGCTTGAAGGAGTTACCGGAATTGTTGAAGAGAACCAGAATAATGAAAAATATATAAGCATAGCAATTGAAATTATTAACCGGACCGTTTCCGTTAAACTTCCGGCCGATTCGGTAATTAAAGTGGTTGAAAGAGAATAACAATGATTAATCCGCAAAAAAACATCTCGGCCCTTAAACCGGGAGATGAAATTCTTCACTACTTCGCCCTTAACAAGTTTGAGCTCAAGACCGCCAAGACAAACAAAAATTTTGTTAATCTTGAATTCCGTGACAAAACCGGCACAATTCAGGCAAAACTGTGGGATGGTTTTGAACAACTTCTGCCGCTCCTAAAGGAAGGGGCCGTTGTGAGAGTTAAAGGGGTTGTTGAAGAGTATATGAATCAGCTCCAGATTAAAGTTGATAAGTTTAAGATTGCCCCTCCCGAAGATGGAGTTTCCATACACGATTTCCTCCCCGTTTCGCAAAAAGACCCGGCTCAGATGAAAGCCGAATTATCCGCTAAAATTTCCCTTATTCAGAATCCGTATTTAAAAACCCTTCTCAACAGGATTTTCAGTGGAGATGCTCTCGAAAAATACTGCAATGCACCGGCAGGCAAAGGGTGGCATCACGCTTATATACACGGACTGATGGAGCATACGCTCGAGATTATAAGAATTTGCGAACTTATGTGCGAGCTGCATCCGGAGCTTAACAGGGATCTGCTTTTATCGGGCGCGCTCCTTCACGATTTCGGAAAAATCTACGAGCTTACATTCGATAATATTTTCGATTACTCCGATGAAGGGAAACTGCTTGGACATATTACAATAGCCGCATCCGAAATTGAAAAGCATATTGAATCAATTGAAGGGTTTCCGGCAGAAATAAGGATGAGGCTTTTACACCTGGTTCTAAGCCATCAGGGAAAACTTGAGTTTGCCTCGCCGGTTGAGCCGAAGACACTTGAAGCCATAGTGCTCTACCACGCGGACGAACTGAGCGCCAAGACAAACGCATATAAAAACGCCATTCTCGCCGAAAAAGGAAAAGGCTCCCATTGGACAAAGTATATTCCTCTTGCAAATAATTCTTTATATATTCCGGATGAAATAATAAATAACGAATCTTAACAACTAACAGCGGATTCATTATGAAAAAAACAGCATTAATTTGCGGAATGCTCTTTCTTACCCTTTTTACCGCAGGATCATTCGCACAAACTCTCGAAAGCTACATCAAAGATTCCGATAAATACTATTTTGAATTCAACAATCAGGCCTCCCTCGACGCAGTTCTTAAAGCCGATAAGAAATTCCCCAACAATTGGGAAATTCTCTGGCGCATTAGCCGCGCTTATGTAAAACTTGCTGATGCTATGCCTGCCAGCACCGGCGATCAGAAGGACGCTCAGTCGGCTGTCTACGAAAAAGCTCTTTCCTATGCAGATAATGCCGTTAAACTTGCCGGCGATAAATCGGTTAATTATCTCCGCCGTGCCATTGCAAATGGTAAAATTGCTCTCTTCAAAGGGGTCTTTTCGGTATCGGGAGTTGTAAAACAGGTGCGGGACGACTGCCAGAAGGCTATTCAGCTTGGAAACGGAGGCAATGAAATTCAGGGACTTTCCCACTATATTCTTGCAAGAACACACGCAAAGATAAGCGAGAAATGGAAACCGGCCAGAGCCGTTTTGGGATTAGGATGGGCCGATAACGAAATTGCAATTGAAGAATATAAAAAAGCTATTTCACTTTATCCCGATTTCCTGATGTTCTATGTTGACTTTGCCCAGTCTCTTGTAAGGGAAGATATGTACAAGGAGGCTAAAGATGCTCTTAACAAAGCATTTAAACTCCCGAAGAAAGATGACCAGGACGGAATAAGGCTCGAAGAGGCAAAAAAGCTTTGGGAAGAAATCAAAGACGAGAATTAAATTATGCAATTCCCGCAGGAGTTTATTAACAGGCTCTCGAATGCCAAATCTTTAGTTTTCTTTACAGGCGCCGGAATATCGGCAGAAAGCGGCATTTCAACATTCCGCGGTAAAGACGGTATCTGGAATAAACTCCGCCCCGAAGAGCTTGCTAATTTTAATGCATTTATGAAAAATCCCGATATGGTTTGGGAGTGGTATCAGTACAGACGCAAAATAATTAATGAGTCTGCCCCCAATCCGGGGCATATTGCAATTGCCGAATTTGAAAAATATTTCGAAAGCGTTAAAGTAGTTACCCAAAACGTAGATAATCTGCACGGACGTGCCGGCTCAAAAATTATTTACGAGCTTCACGGCAATATTGAAAGAAACTTCTGTGTTGACTGCGGGACGTTTTATAACTCATCTGATTATACATTTACAGATCAGGCCCCCAAGTGCGAAAAGTGCAGAGGGCTTGTACGCCCAGATGTTGTCTGGTTCGGAGAGATGCTGCCGCAGGAAGTATTTGCCGAAGCGGAGAAATCTGCCGCCTGGAGCGATATCTGCTTTGTTGTAGGTACCTCCGCAGTAGTTTATCCGGCCGCATATATACCTTTGACAGCCCGTAAAAACGGCTCATACATTGTTGAGGTAAATATCGAATCGACAGAGCTTACAGGATATGCAGACCAGTCTTTTTTCGGCAAATCGGGGGAAATTCTGCCTGAAATTCTTGCGAAGGTAAAGGAAATTAAAAAGTAAACCGGCGGGATTCCCCAGGAATGGGGAATCCCTTCTTATATTCTAATGCTTAAAACTAATTGAATCTTCCGCATAAGTGTTCTCCGTTTCAAACACCTGAACTTTTATTCCCGTTATATTTCCGGGCAGTCCTGCAGATTTAATTTCATTTAAAAAATAACCGCATATATTTTCGGCGGTCGGCTGATATGGAACAAGCACAAAATTTGAACCGAGCCCTTCGAGCGCCTTAATAACATCTGTATCTTTATCATATACCATAAACGCATGGTCAAGTTTATCGACTATGGGCGAAACAACTGTCTTAACGTCATAATAATCCATAAGCATTCCGTTGCCGTCAACAGTCCCTTCAAATTCCACTATCAGTTTATAGGAATGCCCGTGCAGATTAACACACTTGCCGTTATGGAAAGAAAGCCTGTGCCCCATTTCCCATCTGAATTCCTTTGCTATCTTCATCATACGCCTCTCTTATTTGGATCCCAAATATACTTATGCATCTGAATCTGCATCCGGACTTTTATCCGTTCCTTAAGAATCCATTCAGCAAGTTCAGAAGGTGCCAGTTCGTTAAAAACCGGTGAAAATAAAATAGTTAATTTACCCGATATCTGATATCTATTAATGAGTTCAACAGACCACTCAAAGTCTTCTCTGTTCCCAATTACGAATTTAACCTCGTCGTCAGACTGAAGTTTTTCCAGATTTGCATAAAGGTTTTTCTTTGCCATTCCGCTGGAGGGACATTTCATATCCAGAATTATCTTAACGGCGGGATTTACCTTATCCACCGGAAGACTTCCCCCGGTTTCGAGCATAACATTAAAACCTTCTTCATTCAGCCGGTTCATAAGTTCAACAGATTCATCCTGCATCAGAGGTTCTCCCCCAGTCACTTCAACCAGATTACACCCGAATTCCCTTACCCGTTCAATAATCCCTTCAATGCTAATTAATTCTCCCTCTTCAAAGGCATAAGCTGTATCGCAATAGGTGCATCTAAGGTTGCATCCCGTAAGGCGGATAAAGACACATGGATCTCCGGCGCGGGAACCCTCCCCTTGAATGGAGTGGAATATTTCATTAATCTTTAACATCATATCCTTTTATATAGGGGGCAAAGATAACAACAAGAATAATATAATAAAAGAAAAGGAGGGGAAAAAGAGGGCTAAATATCGATTTTAGCCCGAAATCGAGCTTTTTTATTCCCGGAGGCCCCCCAAGTAAAGTGCCGGATTAATAAAATTTGCCCCCGTTTGTTTGATTTTTTTTTCTTTTACCGTATATTTGTTAACTAATTTAAAAAAATAGGGATTTAAATGGCTCATCATAAGTCTGCTAAAAAGAGAATTAAAGTTAGCGAAAAGAGACGCCAGATTAACAAAGCGTCAATCTCCAAGTCAAGAACTCTGGTTAAAAAAGTATTAGAAACAAAAGATAAAACTGAAGCTGCTGTTGCATTGAAAGAAGCTGTATCATACTTAGATAAAACCGTTAGCAAGGGAAGACTCCACAAAAATACAGTTGCAAGAAAAAAATCGCAGCTCGCTAAACACGTTAACAAAATAGCTGCAAAATAATTTCTCTTTCCTCCTCTTTAAAATTTTAATGCTCTGCCCGAAAGGGACAGAGCATTTTTTATTTAAATATTTGCACTCCTTTATTTCAATTCTTTTATTGCTTCAACTCCTTCGGGATGAGGCATATAATTTTTAAGCTGGAATATTTCCCCCTTGAAAGAAGAAGGCTTTTCAACCTGCTTATTTATCAGAACACACCGCTCAATAAGGAATCCGTCTCCTATCATTGATCCGAAGATATAACTGTTCCCCTTAATTGTAACATTATTCCCTATTACCACAGGGGATTCTCCGCTTCCGGTAATATTAACTCCCGATTCAATATTGCATCCGTCTCCAATTATTACATTCCCCTTTATTAGGTCCCCCCAGTAAATTGAAACATTATTCCCTATTTCAATCTTCTGCCCTTCAAATGCGGATAAATGAGCATTCTCCTTGACAGTTACATTCTCGCCGAACTTAATGTCGGCTTCAATGCATACGTTTTTCTCAAGGTTCAGATTGTAATTGAGTTTTGCGCCGGGACCTATGTAGACTCCCCTGCCCACTTTAATATCGAGCGGTTTCCCAAGTTTGTCCATTTCAATAATATCTTCAATTACACTATCGTCAATAAAAAAATCATCCGGGTCGTCTATTTCAATAATGTCTTTGATTTTTTCATATGCATTGCGTCTTGCAATGGCATCCATTTCCTTTAATACGGACTTGTTATTGAACCCCATCAGAACATATTGTTCATTAGGACTTTCGGCCGCCACTGTAAGTCCCGAATTATTAAACAGCGCAATAAGGTCGGTAATATAAATTTCCTTCTGTACGTTATTCGATTCAATTTTATTTATAAGGGAAGCGAGATGTCCGGATTTAAATACATATACCCCCGAATTAAATTCATTATTGCGGAGCAGTTCTTCCCTGGTGTATGAATATTTCTTCCCCCCGTAATTAGCTATATACGGCTTCTCTTCGGGCAGGCTCAAGATATCCTTGTATTCCATTATTTCAATTACTTTTCTAAAATCATTCAGCGAAGGAATACCGTTAACGTCTTTTTCCTTAACCCTGATTATTCTTCCATAATAATTATCAACATAATTCCCTTCAAACAATCCGGTAAGCACCATCATATCGGCCCCCGACTTAAGGAAATTATTACGGAATAATTTCAATGTTGCGCCGTCTATAAGCCCCATATCCCCGGGCAGGACGTAAATGCTGCCCTCATATTTGCCGGCGTCAAATTTTTCCAGAGCAACCTGAACCGCATGTCCGGTTCCGTTTTGTTCCGCTTGATATGCAAATAGGGCGGCCTCTTTTTTACCAACTACCCTGGTTACGTCTTCGGCTTTAATTCCCACAACTACAATTGTATTAAGGGTTTCAATTCCGCGGCGGCAGGCTTCAAAGACTCTAAGGACGGTTGGCACCCCCCATATTTTATGAAGCATTTTAGAAGTCTGCGATTTTATTCTCTTTCCGTGGCCGGCCGCCAGAATAATGGCGGTATCTTTTAACTCATAATTAAAATTGTCTGAATACTGATCGGTTAGTGAATAGATTTCGTTTCTTAAATCGCCGCTCATAAAAGCTCCCCCGTTTTTTTTGCAACAAAAAGTAACATTCAGATGTAAAATTACGTCAAAAGGAGGAGAATTAAAATTATTGTTTTGAATCCCCGCGTGAAATATTTCAGGCGGGAAAATTTGGGAAAACAAATTGGAGTAATAAATGAAAAGGACTGTTTCGCTTCTTGTTATCGCATTACTATTTATATCTTTCGGATCGCTAAAAGCACAGGATAAAAAATTCGGACTCGGTGTAATGTTAGGCGCGCCAACCGGATTCAGCGGCAAGTATTGGGTAAGCGATGAAAACGCATTTGATTTCGGACTTGCCTATTCTTTTGTCGAAACGAGCAATGCCTTATCTATACACGCCGATTATTTATATCACGAATCGCGCTGGTTTCCCCGTTTTGACCGGCTTGATTTCTATTACGGATTCGGCGCCCGGATAAGGAGCAATAAAGACCAGACCAGCCTCGGAATTAGAGGTGTTGCCGGACTGGCATTAATGCTAAAAGAGGCCCCGGTAGATATCTTTGTAGAAATTGCCCCCGTTTTCAAGCTAATTCCCTCTACAGCCCTTAATATGGATGCCGCAATAGGCGCACGCTACTATTTTGATTAAATAAGAATTCGTTTTTCCCGGGGCTCCGGCCCCGGCTTTCCCTACTCAGATTCAATTTAAATTTTAACCTTTCATCCCCTGTTTTACCCCAGTTTGAATAATAAATCTCAAAATTCGTTTCTCATTTTTCCCGAAATTAAATAGTTTAGAGTCACCTAATAAACTAACAAAGGTAAAAGCATGAAAACTATCTTAAAGAAGTCAGGTTATATCCTGTCGGCATTGCTCCTCGTTTTCGTAATGGGAATGATTCCCTCCGTAGCTCCTATTCCGGAAGAAGGAATGTACCCGTTAAGTGAATTAAAAAATGTTGACCTTAAAAAAGCAGGTTTGAAAATCAGTTCTAAGGAAATTTACAATCCACAGGGAATAAGCCTTATAGATGCTCTTGTATCTTTAGGCGGATGTACCGGTTCATTTGTATCCCCCGACGGATTAATTATTACCAATCACCATTGTGCATTCGGCGCAATTAGCGCTGCCAGCACCCCCGAAAAGAATTACCTTCAGAACGGTTTCTCTGCAAAGACCCGCGAAGAGGAAATTCCAAACAGGGGCGGAATTGTAAGAATTATGGAATCGTATGAAGATGTTTCAGATAAAATTCTTAAAGCAGTAGAAAATGTTACCGACCCCGTTGAAAGAATTCAGGTTATCGCAAAGAAGAGACAGGAAATTGCCCAGGCAGCTACCGACAGGGCAAAATCTATTGAAGGTCAGGTTTCCGAAATGTTCATTGGAAAGACTTACGTACTTTTTAAATACAAAACAATCCGCGACGTACGCCTTGTTTATGCTCCTCCGAGAGCAATCGGTGAATTCGGAGGCGAGACCGATAACTGGGTCTGGCCACGCCATACAGGCGACTTCTCATTCCTCCGCGCTTATGTAGCTCCCGATGGCAGTTCTGCAGGATACTCAAAAGAGAACGTCCCTTACAAACCGAAAAAATGGCTCAAGGTAAATCCTAAAGGAGCAGAAGAAGGGGACTTTTTATTTATTCTCGGATACCCGGGAACAACTTTCCGTCACCGCCCGTGGCAGTTTGTTGACTATCAGTATAAATATCAGCTCCCATATATTTCCGACTTATATGAATTCCAGATTAACACAATGCAGAGCATAAGCAAGGGAAATACAGCGCTCGAATTAAGATACGCTTCGCGTATTAAAGGCCTCGCCAATACAATGAAAAATTATAAGGGCAAGATTGAAGGATTGAGAAAAATTCAGCTTGTTGAGCAGAAGAGACAGGAAGAAATCCTTATGAAGAAATTCATTGAAGGGGATGCCAAATTGAAAAAAATGTACGGCACACTTTTCGATGACCTGGACCGCGAATACAAAAAACTTATGAATATTGCACAGGCATCACTATTCTTCGGCTCAGGCGTAGGCCAGTCCTCTATATTAAGAAATGCTTCTGCAGCATACGATTTTGCAGTTGAAACAAGCAAGCCGGAAAGCGAAAGAAAGACTCTTTATAAAGGGGAAAGCCTTGTTAATACAAAAAACGGAATCATTAACAATGCGGCATCATTCGACGGCAAAACAGAAAATCCTCTTATTTTAAAAGTTTTGAAGGATGCTATTAAATTCGAGGCCGGTTCAAAAATTAAAGCATTGCAGAATGCTCTCGGTTCAAATACCACGGAAGAAGGGGTTGAGAACTTTGTCAATAATTTCCTCTTGAAATCCGCAGCAGTTGACAAGGCAAAGATGGAAGAGCTTCTTGCTAAATCACCTGCCGAAATCTTAAATGATCCTCTTGTTAAATTCGCTAAGGAAATCTCGGAACAGAGAGCATTTGTAAACAGCGAAAATGAGAAGATAAATGGAAATCTGAATAAGCTTCTCGCATCCTTTGTGGACGCTAAAGCAGCATACAAGAATAAATCATTTATTCCCGATGCAAACAGCACGCTCCGCCTTACATACGGACACGTTAAAGGATACAGCCCTGCCGATGCAACTTATTTCAGACCTGTTACAACTCTTGACGGGGTAATTGAGAAAAGTTACCAGGGAGGAGATTTTGTAATTCCCGAAAAACTGAAAGAATTATATGAGAAAAAAGATTACGGACAGTTCTACAGCAAGAAAGCCAAAGGATTACCCGTAGCTATTCTTTATGATATGGATACAACCGGAGGAAATTCAGGAAGTCCTATTCTTAATGCCTACGGTGAAATTATAGGTGTAAATTTTGACCGTTCCTACAGCGCGACCATTAATGACTATGCCTGGAACGAATCCTACAGCCGTTCTATTGGCGTTGACATGCGTTACGTTCTTTGGGTAACCCAGAAATTCAACGAGGGCGGTTTCCTCCTTAAAGAAATGGGAGTTAAGTTCTGATTTTAGCCAAAAGGCGGGTTCCAAACCCGCCTTTTTCTTATTTTTTCCCCTTTTTACCCTGAATCCTCTTTCATTTAAATTCAAATATATTATCCGAAAAAATATATTTGCTTTCCTTTAAACTAAGGGGGGTATGTTTCTGTCTAAATTTCAGTAAATGGTTCTTTAGATCTTCAAAAATAGCGAAATTCAACCGAAATCAAAGAATAGTAAAGATTTTTAATTCAAATTAAATAATAAAACGGGTTACTTATGAAAAAGAAAATTATTATTGGTGCAATAGTGATTATTGCGGTGGCTATCGGGGCATATTATGCCTTCTTCAATGAGGAAAAAGAGGAATTTACCTTGCGTACTGATAAAGTGGGCAAAGGAGACATTAAGGTTGAAGTTACCTCTACCGGCTCTATTAGCGCCGTAACAACAGTTGATGTTGGTACTCAGGTGAGCGGTATTATTAAACAGATCTATGCCGACTATAACTCTGTAGTTAAAAAAGGACAGATTCTTGCAAAAATTGACACTACAAACCTGATTAAAGCAAAAAAGGATGCCGAAATCAACCTTCAGAGATCACAGGTTCAGTTTGACGCCAGTGAAAGAAACTTTAAAAGAGTTAAGGCCCTTTTCGAAAAGGAACTTGAGTCGCAGGTTAATTACGATAACGCACTAACAAGCTACGAATCTGCCAAAGCTACTCTTGCATCGGCAATTACTCAGCTCGAAAATGCCAAGACTAATCTCGATTACGCAACAATTTATGCTCCTATTGACGGCGTAATTATCGATAGAAAAGTTAATATGGGACAAACCGTAAATGCCGGAATGTCATCACCTACATTATTCCAGCTTGCATACGACCTCAGCAAAATGCAGGTTCAGGCTACAATAGACGAAGCGGACATCGGCAAAATTGATATCGGCCAGCAGGTTACATTTACAGTAGATGCTTTCCCTGAGGATAGATTCACAGGTAAAATCTATCAGATCCGCCTTGCACCCACAGTTTCGCAGAACGTTGTTAACTATGTTGTAGTTATTGATGTAAACAATGATAATCTTAAGCTTATCCCCGGAATGACAGCAAATGTTAAAATTCAGGTTGCTCAGAAACAGAGCGTTCTCCGTATTCCGAACATGGCATTAAGATTTAACCCTCCTAAAGAATTGCAGGACACAAATAAAGTAAAAGAATTAATGTCACAGCGCAGAGGCGCTTTCGGCGGCGGTGCCGGTATGAATGGTCAAAACGGGCAAAACGGACAGAGCAGCCAGCCTCAGACTGTGCAGCAGCAGAAGCAAAACGGTCAGCAGCAGAATACTCAGGCCGCTGTACAGAACCAGCAGGGAAGAAACCGCCAGGGTATGGACCAGCAGAGACAGGGAACCCGCGGTGAAGGATCTACGATGGGACAGCGCGCTATGCAGCAGGCTGGCAATTTCGATTTCTCCAAGATTCAGGCATTCCGCGATTCATTAACAAAAGCAAAAGGAGGAAATGTTAGCCGCGAGGAAATGTTTGCCGCTATGCAGAAAAGATTCGGTATGCAGTTCGGAGGCGGTATGGGACGCGGCGGACAGAATGGCCAGTTCGGGCAGAATAGACAAAACAATACTATTTCTCAGAAGTCCGGTGCTCAGCGTGTTGAAGGGGAAGCCGCAAAATTTGGTATCGACCAGAAATTTGCTTTCTATAAGAAAAGCTCCTACTCCCCGGCAGATCAGGTTGGTATGGGAAGAATCTGGATTAAAAACTCAAACGGACTTCTTGAGCCATTATTTGTACGCACAGGAATTACAGATGGAAGATATACAGAAATTTATACAGACAAATTGACTGAAGGACAGGAAATAGTAATTAGCGCTACATCAAGCCTTTCAACTTCATCAGCTGCAGCTACAAATGCCAATCCGTTTAACTCACAGCAGAACAGAATGGGCCAGCCTCAGATGATGGGGGGCGGCGGCGGCAGGAGGTAATCCTAATGTCCGATAATAACGGTAATAGAAAAATTATTGAAATTTCACACGTCACCAAGGTTTATCACCTTGGTGACGAGGTGGATGTACACGCCTTAAGAGGCGTATCCCTCGAAATTCATCAGGGGGAATTCATCTCCATAATGGGGGCTTCCGGTTCGGGCAAATCGACATTCATGAATATTCTTGGATGCCTCGATAAACCGACCAAGGGGAAGTATATGTTAGACGGCATTGACGTTGGAAGCCTAAACAGGGACCAGCTTGCCGAAATCAGAAATAAAAAATTAGGTTTTGTATTCCAGGGTTTCAATCTTCTCTCGAGAACATCAGCCATTGAAAACACAGAGCTTCCCCTTTTCTACTGCTCAATATCGCAGAAGAAAAGAAAAGAGAAAGCAATAGAAGCTCTTAAAAGAGTTGGACTGGGAGAAAGAATGCATCATTACCCCAACCAGCTTTCAGGAGGGCAGCAGCAGCGTGTTGCAATTGCACGCTCTCTTGTTAACGACCCTACGATTATTCTGGCAGACGAACCCACAGGTAACCTTGACAGCCGTACAAGCGTTGAGGTTATGGGTATTTTCCAGGAACTTAATAATATGGGAATTACTATTGTAGTTGTTACCCACGAGCACGACATTGCCGAATTTACAAAAAGACATGTTATATTCAAGGACGGAAGAATTAAATCTGACAGAATGAACAGCAACATTAAAATCGCTTCAGAAGTATTGAAAACCCTTCCCGCAATTGATGAGATAGAGGAGGAGGAAGAATGAAAACACTGAACATTTTATTATCAGCATACAGGGCTTTAATACGCAATAAAATGCGTACTCTTCTTACTATGCTCGGAATGATAATAGGCGTTGGAGCAGTTATTATTATGCTCGCTATAGGCGAAGGCGCCCAGAATATGGTTAAGGAACAGATTAATTCATTAGGACCAAACATCCTTATTCTTATGCCAGGTACTTTTAATCAGGGAGGCGTTAAGATGGGAGCCGGCTCTATGAGCAGCTTGACCGAAGAAGATATTCTTGCCATCGAAAAGGAATGCCCTGCCGTTAAATATATAACCCCTACCGTTGGTTCTGGGGGACAGATAATATTCGGCAATATGAACTGGAGCACAAGAACGACGGGAGTAAATACAAATTATCTCGACATTAGGCAATGGAAAATGGCCTTCGGCGAAAACTTCTCCGATGCCGATGTTAAAGGAGGCACCAAAGTTTGTGTTCTCGGACAGACCGTTGTTGACAATCTTTTCGGCGAAGGAGTCGATCCGGTTGATCAGACTATCAGAATTAGAAATAAACCATTTAAGGTTATCGGCGTTCTTACCAAGAAAGGACAGAATGCCGCCGGACAGGATCAGGATGATATAGTTCTGGCACCTTATACAACAGTACTCAAAAGACTTTCATTCTCCCCCTGGATAGGAAGCGCCATGATCTCCTGCGTTTCAGCCGAGGCAATTCCGGAAGCTACCAAACAGATCACCGAACTGCTGAGAACAAGGCACAAAATTCTCCCTCAGGATCCGGATGATTTTACAATCCGTAATCAGTCCGATATTGCCCAGATGCAGAACCAGACAAACGAAACCATGACTATTCTCCTTGCCTGTATAGCAGGCGTTTCGCTCCTTGTTGGCGGAATCGGCATTATGAATATTATGCTTGTATCCGTAACAGAAAGGACAAGGGAAATCGGCATCAGAATGTCTGTTGGGGCAAAAAGCCGAGACATATTGACTCAGTTCCTTATTGAAGCTATTGTACTAAGTATGCTTGGAGGAACACTTGGAATAATCCTCGGAATTTCGGGTTCAAAGATATTAACACAGGCAGTAGGCTGGCAGACCTTAATTACCAGCTTCTCAATTGTTCTCTCATTCGGTTTCTCACTGGCAATAGGTATTTTCTTCGGATGGTATCCGGCAAGAAAAGCAGCTATGCTCGATCCGATTGACGCTCTACGCTACGAATAATTTTGCCATTAGCCATTAGTTGTCTGCACGCTCTTAAAACCGTTTGCAGACAGCTAACCGGCTTTAAATTCCCAACTTAAACTTACTTTGTCAAACACAATATGTTATTCTGCTCTCGGGAAACTGCAGCTTAACGGAAAAATATTTATTCTTCTCGCTCTGCATTTCAAAATTAATATCATAAAGTTTTGAAAGTTTAACCGCCGTTACAAGCCCCAAACCGTTTCCTGCCTGCGCAATATGTTTTCTATTGTGCTGCATAAAGGGATTTATTTTTTCAATTTCGGAGGGGGACATTCCCATTCCCTGGTTCGTTATTTCAAGTGTAAGACAATCCTCACCGGGAATGTCTTTTATCTTTACACATTCGCTCCGGTTGGAAAATTTGAAAGCATTATCCACCAGTTCCTCCATAAGAAGCTGGAAATGCTCTTCATCAATTTTGAGCTTAGCGTCACTCAATTCAACCACCAGATCGTCATCTCTTAAATAGTGCTTAGATACTTTTTTAGCCACCAAAGAGACATTTTCCTTAGCGGAAATTTCCTGAAGGTTTTCAAGATCTTTTTTCTGTTTATTTGCCAGAAGAAGCTCAATCTCCGAATAACGGATAAATTTTTCTATTGTCCTGTAAAGTCTTCCTGAGGCTTTTTTAATGTTTGAAAGCATATTTACTATTGTATCCTCATCCCAGCCTTTCAAATCGCTCAGAAGCAGGTCGGTATATCCCATAATCGCTATTAGAGGAGTTCTCAGCTCGTGCGGAATATATGAAGATATATTACTGGCAATCTCATCATACTTAACCTTAATCAGTTCTTTTTTAAGGAGCTGTGTATTTATTGCCTCAATAAGCTCGGATGATTTGAAAGGCTTCGTAATATAGTCATCCGCCCCCTTAACCATCCCCTCCCTCAAATCTTTACGGTCAACTCTTGCGGTGAGAAATATAAACGGCACTGTCTGCAGCTGATCATCTTCTCTTACGGCATTCAAAAAATCGTACCCGTCCATAACCGGCATCATAATATCTGAAATTATTATATCCGGATGGGAGCTCTTCGCCATTGCAAAACCTTCCAGGCCGTCTCTGGCTGCTGAAACCGAATAACCGTTTAATGACAGGATGGAACAGAGATTTGAAAGCATTTCAATGGAATCTTCAACGACAAGTACTTTTGTCATTCTTCGTCCCCTTAGACTTTGATGCAAGTATCGTATTTAGGAACAAAAAAAATGACAAAAAAGTAATAAGTGCGTATAAAAACAAATAATCGAGAAAATAACTTAATAAACAGCGGCAGAAAATTTTCTGCCGTAGAAGTATGAAGAGTAAAAAAATATATAACTATATGGAAAGCTTTTCCTTCAGCTTTACAGAGAGCCGCTGGCTTATATCGAACGGTTTTTCCTCCCCCGCAAGATATATTTTGTATGTCCTGCTAAACCATTTTTCCACTTTATCAACACATTCAAGGTTAATTATCATCGAACGGTGAATGCGGAAAAAGGTATCTTTAGGAAGAGCCGACTCCCAGTCCTTTAAGAGTTTCCGGAGCATAAATTTCCTGTTGTCGCGTGTATAAATGCGTGTATAGAGCCCTTCGGAGGCAATGTATTTAATTTCTTCAAGCTTTAGAATAATCTGTTTCTTATTTTGGGTAACAAGTATCCTGTTTGTCTGAACGGTTTTCTCTTTTTTAATGCTTTCCTGTTTTCCCCTTTCGAGCTGTGCAAATCTTTTAATTCTGGCGTCAATCGATTTAAGCAATTCTTCCGTTTTAACCGGTTTTATGAGGTAGTCATCAGCGCCTAGATTCATTCCCAGCCTTAAATCATTCATCTCAGTTTTAGCGGTAAGAAAAATAAAGGGAATGCTTTTAGTTTTTCTATTCTGGTCCATTTTTTTCTTGAGTTCATAACCGTCGTATCCGGGCATCATAATATCCGAGATTACAAGATCGGGTAATTCTTTCTTTGCTAATTCAAATCCGTTTACTCCGTCCATTGCGGTTATTACCAAATACCCGTTCGCCTCAAGAATATACTTCAGGTTTCCAAGAATGTCAGGTTCGTCTTCAATAAGTAGAATTTTTTTCATCAGTGCACCTCCTGATTGGTATTTTTACCGTAAAAGTAGTTCCTTCTCCTTCTCGGCTCAAAAAACTTATTTCCCCTCCCAAGCCTTCAACAGATCGTTTTGTTACTGCAAGCCCCAATCCGCTCCCCGGTACGGTACCAGTATTTACGGCTCTGAAAAAAGGATTAAATATTTCCTGCTGAGCCTCGGCCGGAATTCCTATTCCGTTGTCTGAAATTTTGAGTATAAGCCAATCCCCCTCTGTTTCAGCAGCAAGCTTTATTCTGCCGCTTGAAGGAGTGTACTTTATTGCATTATTGAGGAGATTTGAGACTATCTGACGGAAGAGATTTTCATCCAGTTCGGCTTTTAATTCATTCACGCTTTTTTCAAATTCTATTACAGGAGCTTCAACAAAGCTTACTCTTACATCCTGTATCCACTGTTCCAATAAAGGCACTATATCGGTCATGTGGAATTTTACCACAAGCCTTCCGGAATCTGCCCGGTTAATTGTTATTACATCGTCAAGCAAATTGGTAAGATAATCAATCGATTTCGTTATTTTTCTGAAATGCCCTTCTTTTTCTTCTTCTTTTAACCTTGACTCGAAAAGCTTCAGTATTTCTACCGATGACAATATGGTAGAAAGCGGAGTCCTGAATTCATGAGAAACCATCGAAACAAAACGGGATTTAATCTCGTTTAGTTCCTGCGAATGCATTAATGCCTTCCTGATTTCCATTTCGTTTTCTTTACGGAGACTCACATCATGAAGTGCGCAGAGCACCATTCTCTTATCAGCAAGGGTAATCGGGAAAGTATTTAATTCCGTTACTATCTTTTTCCCCTCTTTATGATAAAGCTCAACTTCTACCGGCTCCGATGCAATTCCCTGAACTCCTCCGGATAAAACCCTATCCAGCTTTATTTTATCTTCTTTCGACATCATAAAATTGAAGATATTCCTAAGTTCGGCAATTTCCTTTTTTGAATACCCGAAAGTTTTTTCCAGACTGTTGTTTGCATCAATAAAATCCCCTTCGGGGTCAACAATAAAATATGAGATAGGGGCATAATCGAAAAGAGCCTTGAACCTTTCTTCGGTATTCATCAGGGCATCTTCTATCAGCTTCCTTGTAAATGCGCCGCCAACATCGCTTGCCAGAATTTTAAGGATAGATATTTCCCCTTCACCCCAAATTCTTTCATACTTGCATTCGTCAAATCCCACAAATCCCCAGAATATTCCTCCAATTTCAATCGGCATAACCAGAAGCGATTTAATTCCCTGCTCCTCGCTCATTTCTTTTGCCAAATTGGGCATATCTTTCGTCAGCATCATCCAATGGAGCCCGGCTGAAAGATTATTGTAAGCTTCTTCAAGTCCGGTATTTTGGATCCTCAGCTCTTTAAGGAGAGGATTGTCGATTTGCGGAAGCACGCTTGGATCGGCCCATTCGTATATTTGAGCAGCATATAATTCCTTTGTTTCGGAATCGCGCCTGTTCTCGAATATATAAACCCTGTCAACCTCAGCTGCTTTGCCGATAATTTCCAGCGCCGCTGTAATTCTGTTATAGAATGAATCGAGTGCCAGAAGTTTATTTGAAGCTTCCGCCACTCCCCTAAGAAGTTTTTCCTTTTTGTATAGATCTCTTTCGGTGTTTTTCAGTGCGGTAATATCGCGCGAAGAAGTTATAACCGAAACTATTTTTCCCTCATTGTCATATTCCGGATAAAGCCTGCAGTCGAACCACCTGCCGTCATCCATAAGAAGTTCAACGGAATTTTCATTTTCCGTCTCAAAAACCTGTTTTATGGCATAATCCCATCTTTTGAATACCGGGTCTTTAAAACCGAGCTGCTCATATTTTTTTCCGATCAATTTTATATCGGGAACACCTAAAAGTTTTTCAGCGGCGGGATTAACATATATGTGCTCAATTTTATTATTAAACCTCATAATGACATCGTTAGAATTTTCCGTAAGAGCCCTGAATGTTTCTTCCGATTCCTTAAGCCTTTTTGTCCTCTGGTCAACAAGATATTCCAGCCTTTCCCTGTAAAGTTTAAGCTGAAATTCCAACTCTTTCCTTTCGGTTATATCCAGTTTACTGGCAAAATATTGTTTTATATTATTAGTGCTGTCCCTAACAGGATAAATAACCGCATACTCCCAGTAAAGAGAACCGTCTTTCCTCCTATTTCTGAATTCCCCTCTCCATTCCTTTCCCGATTTTATGGTCTCCCATAATTCGGAATATATTTCCCTTGGAGTCTCCCCCGACTGAATGATACGCGGATTTTTACCAATCACTTCTGCAAAGCTGTATCCGGTAATATTCTCAAAAGCATGGTTTACATATTCAATATTTCCCTCAACATCGGTTATAACAATGGGGGACGGGTGCTGCTCAATACCCATTGAAAGAAGCCTTATTTTGTCTTCCGTTTCCTTGGTAGCAGTAATATCCCTGTTAATGCTTAGAATAACTTCTTCACCGTAAAAATCCATTACCGAAGCGGTAATTTCGAAATGGAGCTCTCTTCCGTCTTTGGCAAACTGAGAAGTCTGGAACTGCCAGAACTGCTTTCTTTTTAGTGTTTCAAGTACACGGGCCGTGCCAACATCGGGGTACTTTGAAATTTCTAAAAGTGATTTTCCAATAAATTCTTCTCTTGTAAAACCGTATATCTCGCAGGCGCGTTTATTTACATCAATTATTATTTCGTTTTCGGGATAGAATAGAACAACGGCATCCCGTGCGCCGTCGAACAATCTCTTATAATACTGTTCCGATTGGATAATTCTCTGTTCTGCCAATATTCTTTCGGTAACATCCTGAAGTACGCCTATAATTTTTATACTTGTTTCATCGGTTTTTAAGAGCGAATTCCTCTCAAACAGATATTTAACATTTCCCCTATATGTAACAAATCTGTATTCAGACTCTAAGTTGCCGTATTTAAATAAGTCTTCCTTCATTCTATTGAAAGTACATCCTTCGGAAGAATGAAGAGCTGACAGAATTTCTTTTTTATCTTTGGTTCTCTCTTCCTGCTCAAGTTCAATAATTTCATAGAACTCATCGGAGAAATTGATTTCGCCGCTCACGAGAAGTTCTTCCCAATAACCAATGCTTGCAATTTTCTGTGCGGCACGCAGCATTTCCTCGCTTCTGACGAGCTTATCGGCAGATATAAGCCCCTCTTTTTTTCTTACTTCAATAAGTTCTTCTATGAGTTTTCTGAATCCGAAAAGAATAAAAACAAGAATAACCGGCGAGGTGATAAGCAGGACCGCCATTAGGAAGTCGATTTCATAACCGGCGAAAAAATAATAAATGGGGCGGACTATGGTAAGAGCAATATAGAGCCCAAAGATTACATACAGCGATTTGGCATAGTTTCTTTTAAGCTGCATTAAATCATTCCGGATCCGTTGTATGAATAACCTGATGTCCGGCATCCTCTGTGGCCTTAATGCTTAGTAAAATTCTTTTTGCGATACTTTTCTCTCCCGGAATTGTCGGAGGCGTGAAATATTTTTTTTGAATCCAATAAGAAAAAAGAAAATCCATATACCGGTCAAATTAGTTATTGAATACCTTGACTCACAATTATTTCTTCTTCTTTTCAGACTGCTAAATGCCCGCAGTAAGCACCTTAAAACAACCAAACACTCCAAATGGCATTATATTATACCTGTTTCCGCTGATAATAGCAATATTAAACAAGGGCAAAAGTTTATTTTTCTGTGTTATACAAGATAGTATCCGGAGCCAGATTTAATAAACGAGGCGTATGAATATTGTTGAGCAAGAATATATTCGCTCCCCCCTTCAACCGTGCCCCCCTGAGCCTGGACAAGGACCCTTCCGCTCCCCGAATCAATTTTCTTAATTATAAACCAGGTCCCATCCTGAATACCGCTTACCGGCAGTAATATAATTTTATCGGCCGGACCGGTAGTTACAAATACCGCGTGGTCCGAAGATGTTAATGTTGTCTGTGCCGATACCGAAACCGTTTTTAATTTTATTCCGCCTGTTGTGAGAGGCTTATAGGAAATATTACCTGATGCCCCTGTCCGGAATGTCTGAACCAGCGAACTGCCGTCGAAATTGCTGAATTCAAGATTGAAGGAATTTTCCCTTATCCGTGCGTTTCCTCCTTCCCAGTCAATATATGTGGCTGTCCTTGTAGTTAAACCGTTATTCAAAGTAAGGGACCAGGTTCCCAGGCAACCCCTTCCAACTCCAAGCTGATTAAACTGAGGATTGGCTCCGCTTGAAAGATTTTGGTTCACCGCATCAATAAGACTCATATTTGAGTGGTTGTGCCTCATTGCGAATGCCGCATCGTAATCCCCTTTGAGCTGTGCCGAAAGATTATTTTCGCTCAATCCCATTCCGGGGGATTTATCCACCTTTTTTTCATCAAGTTCATTAATCCCAAGCATTTCCCTGCATGATGATTCATCAATGCCGGTGAAATTTGCCTTTCCCTCCTCAGTTTTCCTTATTACTAATTCATTATCATTAAATTCTTCCGGATTCAGCAGTATCATCCGGATAAGGGACCGGGGCAAAATACCCAGATTATCAAATGGAGTCTGGACATCCGGTACAAGAATAAATATACCGCCGGCAATACTCCTCCCTTCAGTTATATCGTCAAGATCATAGTAATAATTACCCCCTGAAAGCGAATAGGTATCTTCATCCTCAACATTTACAGAAATTTCGGTTACATTCTTTTCCGTATTGAATTCAGTTGTTATTTCCCCCGCTCTTGATGATAATTTATCTATTACCCTGTAATCCGTAATTTCAAATGATGGTTTAACCACAAAGCTTAACTCGTGTGCCGAAATATCTCCTGATTCGCTGAAACGGAGCAATCCTTCGCTCCCTCTCCTGAAAACCAAATCTTTCATTTTCATTTTACTCTCCTCCCCTGTCATCAATTACAAAATCATCAAGATAATTAAAATCGAGTCCTGAACAATCTTCTTTAAGAAGTCTCGAAAGGGGAACAGGATTGACATTCAGTTCTGTCTCTCTGTTCAGCAATTCCATAATTCTTTTATTTGCCTCAGCCAATCCGGTTTCACCGCATCCGTTTTCTTCAATAAGTTTATTCCGGAACTCTATAATCGAATCTATCTCCGCAGCGGCCGCCTTTCCTATTCTGTTCTGGATATCATATTTCAGTCCGGTATTTTTATAAGGTGCCGAAAGGAATCTTTCGAGTTCATTATTTATCCGGTCAATTATTATGCTTTTACCTTCGGCTGCAAACAATTTAATTGTTTTAATTTTTATCATTTTCTCCTCTAATTGGATTTTTTAGTTATTCTGAGGTTCAGATAAATTACAGTAACCGTATTTCCCGCCGGGCCAAGGCACCCTATGCTTACCTGAGCCCCTTCGGTTAATTCTGCCAGACAGCCTCCGCCCGTTTGAATTATTGCCGATGCTGATGAGGCTCTAATACTGGTGCGGGACCTGGGTGCTATACCGGTACCAATTAATGCGCTCCAATAATAATCTCCTGCGGTATTAGCATAGAAGGATACTTCATATTTAATTTCGTATTTGCCCCCTTCGCCGCTGTTAACCATTAGATAATCATCATATGTATTCCCGGTAACCCCTTTAAGAAGCCCGCAGGTAGAGTTCCTCCATTTAATATAATTCGTTCCGTCGCATAAAATAACTGAATCGGCAGTTGCGTCATATAATTCGCCGTACACGGGGGTAAACAATTCGGCTGCGCCTACTGCTGAAGACACAATTCTTCTGCTGCCGTCGCTTACCATAATCTTAGATTCAGCGGGCCTTATAGAAATCAATTCATTTCCCGAAAGAAACAGCTTCGCCAGATTAAGTTCATTGCACCCTGCATTGTGAAAGTAGGCATTATAACCGGAATCTATTACCTGCTGAGTACCGATATAATAGCCCTCTGTGGAATTGACACTTCCGTAAATTACGGCTTCCCCTTCAACATTGGTATTTCCGAGTATTATCATATCGCCATCCCCAAGTAGAGTTCCCCCTATATAAAGTCTCTTCTGCGATTGTGCGTCGATATCTCCTTCTACTTTAATATATTCCCCATTCTGATTATAAAACTTAATTGAGTTAGAATCTCCGTCGACCATAACTCTTTTGCCGGATATGGCAGTACGTATTACTCCTCCCGTAATAACCGCCGATGAAGTAATATTTCCTCTAAAATATCCGTTGCCTCCTGAATCGAGCTCAATAACCTTTACTTCATTACCAAAGTTATCCCGGTGCTTTATTGAAAATCCGCTCACCGGGTCAATTGTAACATAGGATGAGTTATTTGCATATTTACCAAGTCCAGCTCCGAAGATATTTGAATTGAATCCATATAGGCCGTTTAGGTTTCCTATTGCCCAATGCTCGCTCCAGTCATTATAGACAAGAGAATTGCGGACGCTGCCTGCTATTGCAGGGCCCGGCTGCACAACCCCTTTTATTCCTTTAATCGAATAGAGGTCAATGAATCCGTCCCCCGTTGAGCCGGTATTAAAAATTGAATCCCCCGCATACCATTCATCCGGCGCCGTTCCGTCGTACCCTCTTTGAACCTGATATTCGTAATTACCCGGATAAGAGGAGGCTAACAAAAGCACCTTCATAAACTCAACTTTCCCCCCGGTCTCAAGATAAATTATGTCCCCAGGAGCAAGATTGTTGAATTTTACATAGATAAAGATATCAGAGGGGTTAATATCAGCGTTAAGCTCGTTCGATTCTCCAATAAGCACTCTTCCCCCTATTGTGGCCTTTGTATTCTGAGCTACAAGAGTTTCAACGCACAGTTCTGCTGCATGGAGAGAAAGATATTTCTTTGACGGCGAGCCCAGATTATATGAGTAACCGCTCGATGGAACTATTGAACTTCCCCCGAGGGAAATAGTAAGATCTGCGCCCGAAGTGATTCCTCCGCTGCTTAAAGTAATATTCCGGAAGGAGGGGGAGGAAGCCGTTCTAATATCCTGCGGTGAGTCTACTGTTAATATACTTCCCAGATTGAATGAAGCTGTAATTATCATTCCATTATTGCTTGCCCCGTTAATTGCCTTTGCCGTTAATAGTGTGCCGGAATTCTGAAAGTGCTGTGTGTTGTAATTTATATACTGAGCCGTAACGGGGAATGCATTCCAGGTACCCTGAGTAACTATGCCTACCTTTGTTAAAGAAGAATTAATTACCCCGTTTCCCAATGTATCCGATGAAAGAACCCTGGTGCCGTTTATTTTAATTTCCTTTTCCTGTACGATGGAAATATCTTTATCGAATTTCCAGGCTGACGCAGAATCGTACATAACAGAAGCAACCAGCGCACCCCCTGTCCCAAGGACTTTCAGACCGCAGTCAAAAGAAGAGGCATCGCTTCCCCCTTTATTAAGGCTGATAGTTTTATCTTTAATGTTCAGCTCTGTTATATTGACTTCATTTATGGAGCCGATAATCTCAATATCCCCGTCAACTGCTATCTTACCGGTGACTTTTATATCCCCGTAGAATTTCCCTTTATAAAGGGGGTCGGCCTCGCCTCCTATTGCAATACCGGCAAAGCGGGGAATGCTTGCAGTCTTAATTGACTGGGTTGTATCCAGTTTGTTATTGGATGAGAGTTTCAGGTTATCTTCGTATTCCAGCGATATTACAGAGGAAGTGATAGTAATTGGCTCCTCAGCCGAATATTCATTACCTCCAGGCTGAACCGGTTCATCAGGGTAATTAACCGGATCTCCTCCCCTGCCGTATGAAGAACCATTATAATTTTCAACGCTCAGGGGAACAGTTGCCTGTCCTTTGTAATAAAATTCCCCTTCAACAGTAACCAGTTCAGCTTTGAATTCCCTTGCGGCAATATCAATTTCGAGCGAGGAACAAAAGCATACCTTTCCTTCAAAGATAATATAATCGAGAAGGTCCCAATCGAGCAGGTCATCATAGAGCGTAATGCTTACCGGAAAAGTTTCATGCCTCTTTCCGTAAAAGTCCAGATATTCTCCCGCAGTCTCCAGTGCATAGGCCGATAAAGCGGGGAGAGTAAATTCTATTCCGCCTAATGCCGCAATTTCCTTGTAAAGTTCATTCCGGGGTTTAATATCAGGGAAAATTTGTTTAGAAGCCCTCGCGCTAATAATTCCGTCCGAGGTAATTCGGGCTTCCGCCCCGTCAATCAGTTTATCCCAGAAATATTTTCTTGGTATATCGGCTCCGGCAAGCCTTTCCGGCTCAAAGGTTCTTTCGTTCCCGAAATTGAATTCCCCCAGCCTGTTCTTTTTCTGCACAACAAAGCTTCCTCCTTTGTCAATAAATAGATAACATTTAATTGAGTCTGCCATTAGCTTTAAAGCCTCAAGAGAATGCTTGCCGAATGGAGAATATCCCGACAATTCAGAATAATAGTTCAGGGAAACAGGAATGCTGTTTTCTCCCGTCCTGTTTATAAATATGAGAGGCGCAATTGTTTTACCTGCTATTCCTCTCATAATCTTAAGCGCGTCGAAAGCAGCAAGCCGGGACCGCCCGAACTCATCTGTCTCATAAATATTAATATCAGCCTGACTGTAGTAATTGTTGCCGTAATACAAAATATGAGTATTTGGCGGAGGTTCATCAAGATTTATTATGTAAGTAATCTTGTCATCGCTGAAATTAATCCTGGAGCCGTTTTCCCAGTTAAAGGAGTTTCCCCCTGTATAATGCCTTTGAACATTATAGATTACACTTGTACCGTTTCCAGTGCCTTCATCCAGAATTTTCAGGAACTCGGTCTGCGAAGGGCTTTCAAGATAGACTGTATCATTCTCATTGAAAATATTTCCGGATACAGTAACAAATGTCTCATCTGCATAAGCAGGTAGTGAGAGGGAGCACCATTTAACCGGATGAATCTTTACAAAAGTAGTATTCCATCCCCCCATGGACTGCATCAGGCAGGAATCTGTGACAAGGCAGGCTCCTACTTGCCCGGCAGGATGAATGAATATTTCCCCTCTGTTAAGAATTGCCTGAACGTGAGGTACCGGGTTTCCCCTTTCGAGAAATCCTCCGTTATTAATTAATTCGAATGTTTGAATTTCAATCCAGACTCCAAGTCCGGGAAGAACTCTCTTGATATAATCTGTAAGATAATCACTGCAATTCATTCTCCCGGATGCATCAGCCAGCTCCCCTCTTTGCGGTTCGGTATCTGAGATCAGATCCAGCGCCTTTATTTTGTCAACCACTTCAAAACTGATAAGCCTCTCATTTATATTCCATTCAATCGTCGTGAAGTCAACTATCCCCTCAAAGATCTTAACTTCCTCTTTAGTGCTCTTAATTGCCCAGATTTCAAACAAATAAACCCGGGCCGAACTCAACTCTTCACTGAATGCGGAATAGACTACATTCCCTGCTTCGTATCTGAATGTTAGAGCGGCATTGTCAAAGACAATAAGCCCCGCCTCTCCCGGATTATCGCTTTCTACTCCCCTCTTAATTACCCCAATGTCTTTCAGCACCATAAAAGGAGTCCAGTCTACCGGTGTTGCGTTAAAACCGTTTTTAAATTTAACTTTAAGCATTATCTGTTTTTCCTGGCTGAATAATTACCGCTGTAATAAATTTTCTTTGCTTCCCTATCGTCAAGGTATGCAATAGCCGGACGGTTTAATGAAATATTAAGGTCCGCACGGAGATTTTTAATTTCCTCAATAATTTCTTTTTGCGGAGGTGCTGAATATTCAATATTGTTTTTCAGTGCAAGGATTGTTCTTTCTACCAATTCAGCTCTTCCGGCTGTATAATCCTGCATATTCTCAATTATTTCGGGACCGTTTTCGCCGACTACAATACCTCCGGTTGCATATCCGGGAATTTTAGCCGATACAATTTTCTCCACTCTTTTAAGGCTGTTCATAAGTACAATTCCTGCCTGAATTTCTCCCAGAATAGGCCCGGCTCCTATTGGCGGAGGAAGCAGGGCTGCGTTAGCCGCGTTATATGCGCTTATTGTAGCTTCTGCAATTGAGACAGCCTTGTATGCCTCAGCCTGTTTTCCGAAAAACAAGCCCGTTATATCAAGAAGAAACTCAAGGTTTTCTCTTTTATATCTGCTTTCAGAGGCGGCTATATTAATTCTCTTTGCCGAATTAATTTTCTCTATCCCCGTAATTGTATCCTGATGGTGTTCAAATTCTTTTTCGGCATTCCGGTATTCTTTTGATTTTGATTGTACCGGGGAACTAACCGGCTCAAGTATCCGGCTGTTTCTTAACGATAATGATTCGAGTTCTTCGAGAAGCTCTTTTATCTTTGTCAGTCCCTCTTCCGTTTTAACGATCTCTTCGTCCGGAATAAGTTTTAATCCTTCCGATATCTTTTCTTCCAGATGTTCCGCCTCTTTTTCGAATTGCTTAAGCTTTTCAGAGGTCTCTTTTGTATCAAGTTCCAATCCTATTTTAATTTTTTTATCCACATTTAATCCTTTCATAATTTGAAATCAATATCAGAAGCCTGTTCAGTTCACCTTCGCGTTTAAGGTATAAATAGTTGTATATCTCCTTCATTTTCTTTTTCTTTACAAATCCCGCTTTAACCAGATCGCCGCCGCTAAGTTCAAATGCAATCCATTCCCCTTCCGGCATTCGGAGCAGGGATTTAGGATCCTGGCCTTCAGCCGGTCCCGGTTCATCTATTCGGGCCAGGGCTGCGAGTACTCTTTCATTAAGTTCTCGAAATAGAGAGCGGTAATATTTGCAGATTTCATCCGCCTTAAAAAAAAATCCTTTACTATTTCTGTTACAGCGGATTCCTTCGCCTTCCCAAAATTGAATTTGCCCTGAACATATTTCCGGTCCGGAGTTTCAAGAACAATAGCCAGGAATTTTTCCATCTCGCTTCTCCCTCCCCCCGAATAAAAACTTCTTATCAGCCTTCTGACTTCTTCATTCTCTTCAAGCGTAAGATCTTCCTTAATGCTGAATTGAACTCCTTCAATCGAATAATACTTTTTCTGCATAAGTCCTCCGTTAGAGACAGTTATTCTCTCTGCATTTCCCCAATTCCGATTCAATCTTGCAGGTTATTGCCTCTTTTAATTCTTCAATTTTCTGATAGAACTCGTCCCTGTTTATTCCTTTTGATTCCAATACTGTAACTCTCTTGTCAATGGAATTAAGATATATTATAATTGACAGTGCGGCACTAATCATAACACAAATAAATACGAGCATTTCGGTTGTAATCTGCATTCATCCTCCTAAAATATAATTGCAAGCACCAGAAGAGGAACAGCTATGAATGTTGCCCAGAACCACCCGTCCCTGTAAAATGGAAGAGGTGTTTTTATTTCTTTCAATTGGGTGACAATTTTTTCCCTGGTAAATTCCTGCACCAGAGGAAAGAGTGAAATATCCCACACGCTCTCTATAGAATCTTTTACTTTCTCCATTTTATGATTTATAGAAAACTCCACATTTTCCCTTATCCCCTTTATCGAGTCGGCAATTTTGAAGTTAACATTTTCCTGAGCCGGTTCCGGATATGGGTAATAAAGGGGCAGATACCTGGTTTCTTTAATAGTCACCGGAATTTTTCTAATCACGATTTCGGTTTTTGTATCGGCAGCCGTTAAATGCGGCTTTGCGGGGAAGAGGGATTTTATGGCAGCCCCGCAAACCGCACCGGCTATGAAAGCAGCCGCAATTACTGCGAGCAGTAGCCTGTTGCTCATTGCTTTACCGTTCCCCCTGTCACATTGGAATCCTTGGCGGCAAACCCGAGCAGAATGCCCCCAATACCCTGCAGTATTAGTCCATAATACTTAAGATCTTCCGATTGTGAGAGCGCTAATCCAATCGTCATCAGAAGTCCGCCGATAGTTGTTTTCCAGTTTTTCATTTGTTTTCTCCTTTAAGTTAATTTTACCCGGCTTTGAGAGTTCCCCCTTTAATTCCCTCTGCATCAGATTCGTCTCCTCCCTTTCCTGTTCCGAATTCAAACACGAAATCGAACAAAGGGATATCGGCCGAATAAATTATTTTAATAAGCCTTTCTTCATCGCTGTTTTTAAATTCCGATTTTTGAGCCAGAATGCCGGCGCCGAATTCAAATGCGTCGTAAAATATTCCGCCGTTCGATTCTTTCCAGAAAATAGAGGGACTAATCCCTTTAGTCCTCTGTGCAATCAGCCTAGCAGCAGAAGCATTCCGGGTTACCAGCTCAATTGTCACGGTTAGATAATCAATCATTGATGAGTTTAATGTATTTTTCTTTCCCTTTGTTTTAATTGAAAGCTTCCTCGATTCAAACTCATTTGCGGAACAGATGCTTTCTCCCGGAGGAGATTCAAGGCTTAATATATACGGCATTCTGTATGCGGAATAATCAATCCCCTCCGTATTCGAAAGCCCCGGAATTATGCTCCCCTGCTGAGTATCGAAAACAGAAAGCAGTGAATCCGCAATTTCCTTTGGATAAGCTCTTTCGATTCCGATTTTAATGCTCCTTTTTTCTGCTGTATAGATTAATTCGAATTCCAGTCCGGGCGAATTTGCCCCTTCAAGGCGGATAACATCATCGCTTGCCCCCCCGCTGTTTTGTCGCGCAGTCGTAATCTGGGCATCACAGTCATTATTTGTGAATTCAATCAGTTTTTTTAGCATACGCATATTCGGCTGAAGGCTTTCAGCCTCAATTTTAATATTATCCATATTCGGAAGCTCTCTTCCCCGGTAATCTTTAATTGTTTTGAATGGAGTAATCTCCATAATGCAGTTATTTCTAAGTCCAAGGGCAACCGGATTAGCCGGCGACGATGAAAGAGTGCCCTGGCTGCACAATACAATCTGTTTAATTCCTGCCCTGCTCATATTTTCCTCTTTTCCTATTCTGTAAATAATGTTCTAACTTCGAAAACTATTTTCATGCCTGTGCATTTCAGGCTTCCAATCATCAGTTCGCCGGCTGTCATTTCCTTCGGTGTTATTTTCATTCTGTAATCCCTTAACACGGCCAGCAATCTTATTACTTCCTCTGCTGCCTCTGCCGCTTTGATTCTAAACTGCAGAATATTCTCTTCACTGCCACTCACAACTACCGAAGCTTCAATCGAATGAAAATACTCGCAGGGATAACCGTCCCCCCCTGCGGCAACGGCAGATTCTATCCCCTCCAGGAGTATAAACGGCACGCGGATCTCAAGAGGGATATATGGATTATCCTCAACAGAAAAACCTTTCAGTCCTGAACCGGATTTAACAGTTTCCGATATCAGATATTTTTTAATTTCTTCCGTTGTTCCGTAAATATTCATTTTAATAACCCATCCGGTTCTGTTTTGACTCAATCAGTTTCTTCTTTTCATCAAATTGAAGCCGCTTTTCCCGCCATTTAATCTTTTTGGCAACAATGCGCTTCATTTTTTCGGATTCTCTTTCCATTCTTGTGTAACGGCATACAAAATCTTTAATTGAACCAAGCAAATCTCTTTTCAAAGCGCCTCCATTTTGAATCCGCCGGCATCAAAACTTCCGTCATCAGGCTTATCAATATGCGGTTCAATAAAAAGTAGCGCAGTATCCCTCAAGTATTTTCTCAGTCCTGCAATTTCGGACTGGCTCATTAATTCGCTACGCGATTCATCCCACCCTTTTATCTTTAATATTCCGTTTCCCTGCGTTTCAGTATTAAGCGGGTTGACTGCGTAAGACATTGCCAGATAAACTGCCCCTTTTTTAACTTCATCGAACACCCTTCTTTCTCCGGTGTCAGTTGAGTCCCTCATCATCTCTATTTCATCATACCGGACCGGGCCCAATATTTTTTTTAATTCAATTTCTGCCGATTCAATATGAGGGATAAGAATTGCCGGGTCGGTCTGCCTGCCGAGATTCGCTTCATAACGCAAATCATCAAACGATATAAATGACATATATCACCTTTAATAAATTCCGGGGCGTTTGTACACCCCGGCATATAATTCAATCTATGCTCTTGAACCGAGCACCACCATATCACCGGCTACGTAATTAAAATCCACCTTAGCCGTAATTGTGTATTCAATAATCCTTTTTCTTTCCTGAATCTGTTTGCCGATCCTGATATCTCTTCCGAGTCCTGCGGCAAGATTCTGGTATTTGGTAAGAATAATTTTTTCTTCCGCCGCCGGCATGAAAGGAATTGGTATGATATCTATTCCGCAGTATTGCGAACGCCTGAATTCTGTTATCATTGTGTCGCCAAGCGCCGTATTTCTTTCCGCAAGCTCTGAACGGTATTCTTCTTCTGCCGTCGGGGAAACAAGCAGGCAAAGCTCGGCGGGATTGTTCTTCCACTTATTAGGAAGGTGGCTGAGGATTTCCTTGAATGTAGTTTTGTATTCCTGCCCCGCCGGAATGGTATATTTTGCCACGCTTGCATCGGCAGCCATCAGCTTAATATAACCGTCATTTATCTGAATGAATGGATCGGCGTTCGATTCATCCCCGTTGAATGCGAGGTCCAGCAGGTCATTCTTAAATGCCTTTGCAAATACCTGGTTAATAAGCTCTTCCGCATTCTCTTTCTGAATATTCTCCTCAAGGAATGAGAAAGTAATATCGTAGGGGAGTATAACCTCCTGCGAAATAAGCGATTTTGGTGTTATTGAAATTGACTGCGCAAATCCGGGATCAGTCCCTTCTGCCGCCTTGCGCATTACCCGGCCGGCAAGCCCTACAGTATTTAACTGATATGTTTTTGCAGACATAGTAACTGTCTGAATTTTCTGCAGGAACTGATCCTGTGCTACAACGGTATCAATGAATTTTTCGGCCTGCTCGGTTGAAAGCTGTCCCCCTGTTGCCGTTGTGATTAACGATTTGGATAATAACTCCAAGACTTCTTCCTGTTTCACTTTTATTTCTCCTGTTAATGTGATTGATTATGTCCAGATTTTAATTGATTCTTTCCGCTGTTGAATTTCCCTGTGCACCTGCCTGCTGAATGGCATATCCTTTTCGAGAATGCTTAATCTCTCTTCCATACATTCTTCCTTTTTATTCAGTCCGGCCAGAGCCTCATCCAATTTTCCGCTGAGTAATTGAATTGAATGCAGAATTATATTTGCGGGTTCTGACTTTTCTTCCCCGGGAGGGGCCTCCTCCTGCTTTGTTATCTCTTCGGTTACGGCAAGACCTGCCAAAGAAATACCTGTAATGCTCCCCGATTTAATTAATTCCCAGGTATCGTCATTTTCCACTTTGATTCCCACGGCCCAGCTTCCCTGAGCTTCTTCCGGAAAGACAAAGTCATTTTCCTTTACAATCCAGCTTTCTGCAACAAATCCTTCATCGGGTACAAAATCGTGCTGTTTATCTACATTATTTGTCCTGGCCGAGCGCATAAAATTATATGCAGCTTCTTTTATAACATCGGCAGAAGCGCAATCCCCCTGCGTATCCGGTTCTTCCGGGGAATATACGATGCAGAATATCATTCTCTCCTCTATATCCTGCTTTTTGATATTCAGGAATTTCTCAAATGCAAATTCCCCGGCCCCTTCTCTTTTGAATATTAATTTCTTTCTGTTGGCCCCTTTATCGACCAGAGAAATAAAATTAACATCAATTTTCTTTAACCTTCTCAAGTTCATCTCCTTTCCGAGTTTTTTAATTTACGGGTGCAATGTAATCCCGGCGCACAAGTTTGTCACCCTGAATTATTTCAGGTTGATTTTTAAAGAAACAAAGCTTCTACTTTCCCCGCTTTTTAAAATATGCCTCAGACCGCAGAGCTGACATTATCTGCTAAACCATTATAATATATTGAGTTAGGATAGGAGGTAATTACCTAATCGGAGAGAATATATAATTCCTTTTTGTCTATTGATTTTTGTTCTACTTTAGGTTATTTAGCCTTGTTAATTAATAATTTATGGTAAAAAGATGAAAAAAATCTATTCTCTATTCATTATTCTTTTCTTGGCTTCAACATTAGTAAACGCACAGGAAGAAATTAAATTCTCACAGCTTTCCAATTCGAACTTCGAATCGTACAATATGGCTAACACCACAAACGGAAAGTTTATTTATAAATCGGGCGGACAGACTTATTCCTTTAAGGGAAATATTGACGCGATTGAGACATATAATCCGGCAGACGATACCTGGAAAATAATTGGACAGGGACTTGTAGCAAGAAGCGAACATAATATTGAGTATGTTCCATCATTGAATAAATTATATATATTCAACGGAGAGTACTCGCCGACAAATACATTTAATCCGTCACGTCAGCTTTATGCATCCCGTTCTACAAAAATAAAAATGACAGACGTAATCGAAATAATTGATCTCAATACAAATACAGTATCAATTACCGAAAGCAATCCATATCCGGTAAGCAATGCCGGAAGCGCGGTATGGAATAATAAAATATACTTCTTCGGCGGATGGAATCCGATGGGATATTCAGACAGATTCTATGAATATGATCCGGAAAAGGATGATTGGGAAGAACTGGATGAAATGCCCGAATCGAAACGCGTAGAAGGAAAAATAGTGGACGGCGTTCTGTATACAATCGGCGGTTATGATAACGGGACATCGGGATTCAAAACCATCCATGCATACGATTTCAAGACCGAAAAATGGTCCCTCGTTATGGAAATGCCCGTTGGTGTTTCTGCCCACGCATTGGCCAGCGACGGAAGAAACATATGGATAGTCGGGAATTATACAAATGTAAATTTCCTTGCTGCTTTCGATACGAAAACCAAATCATTCAAAACATTTAAATCGAATATGCAGGGGAGAAGGTTTGCCGGTGCCGAAGTTATAGGCACTACTCTTTATGTGTTCGGCGGTAACGATTCTGACGACAGAAGATCTGTAATCTCTTCAACTCAGTGTGCCGATATATCAAAATATTTGAAAGACTGATTATTGTCTCTATATAAAAAAAGAGGGGCACGCCCCTCTTTTTTTTCCATTCTGATTTATTTCACCGGTTCATATCCCAGTTCTTCTCTAATTTCAGCGGAAGAGAGAACTTTCTTTCCTTCGCTATCCTGTATATTCATAATTGTTTCATAAAATTTTGCATCTTCAACCGCATCCGATATATCGAACGCCTCAAATTTAATTTTCCATTCCTTATTATCCGGAAAGAGCTGCTTTAGTATCATATTATTAAATATAAACTCAATCTCTTTCTGGCGCGGTTTTATAATAATATCCCTGAACATCCTGAGCTGTTCTTTTACTTCAGCGCCGGCACCAAGCTGACCTGGAGAAGCAATTCCCGCAAGACGGGGAGGAACCCCGTGAGCCGCAAGAATCTCTTCTTTAAGATCCTTTCTTAATTCAAGAAATGAGCCTTCCTTTATTTCCGCAGAAACTTTGTGAACATCAATAGATACTTCATTCCTGTTTCTTGCATCCACTTCGAGGAGCAGGGATTTCCCTGCATTATCGAGCCCCAGAAAATTATTGGTAAAAAACTCCTTTATGTCCCTTCGCGCATTGCTTCCAAAAGATGCCCCCACAACAGTAATAATATGCTCCATCACCAAATTATTGTCGAACCTCTTTATATTGAACTTGACTGCAGAGCGGTCAAGAACTATAGCCGCCATTGCCGCAATATAATCGGGAATACCATAATACAGGGATTTCGGATGATAGCTTTTAAGCATAATATATTCGCTGAATCCCTCCACGGCGCTTCCGAAAGGAAGGAATTCACTCCTCTCCCCTTCAATTTCCTGAACCAGCTTTAACTGTTCCCCCTCTTTTATCAGCCCGCAGTTTCGTGCCGGGATATGAAAAAACCCCGTAATCTTTCCTTTTGCATC
>JAEXUB010000233.1 GCA_023453125.1 Bacteroidota bacterium | reverse complement strand
TTACCAAAGACCTGGCTGCCAACCAGGTCAAGAACGGGAAAGTTTGGTTCTCTTCTGCAGACCTTTCAGCATCCGAAGAGTTTATTGACTATGTCGGCCATTTCGCTACTCAATTAAATACAGTTGCAAAATACGTCGGCGAAGTTGTAATTGATAAAGAAGATGATATAACTGCTCACCGGGTAAGGTTTGCCAATGGAAATGAGTGTAATGCAATATCCTCTAATCCAACGAGATTTCGTTCGAAAGGCGGCGATGTAATACTAGACGAGTTTGCGCATCACCGTGACCAGGAAAAAATGTTTACTGCTGCGAAACCCTCCATGATGTGGGGTAACCGGGTAAGAATTATTTCTACTCATAACGGGGATGATTCATATTTCAATAGTCTTATAAAAGAGGTTAATAAAGGCAGCGAAGGCACAATGGCCCGCTGGTCACACTTCAAAATAACTTTAGACGATGCTATAAAAGATGGTTTAGTAGATACCATTCTTGGGCATAAAGCAAGCAAACAGGAACTGGCCAATTTCCTGGAAGATGCCTTTTCAGGAATGACTCTTGAGGCAATTGATGAAGAGTTTAGATGCATCCCTCGTTCAAGTTCCAATTCTCATTTACTTCCTTATGAACTAATAAATGCAGTCGAGAAGGAAAATATCCTGGTAGACAATCTGTCTGCCTTAACCGGAGACCTCTATATTGGTGTAGACATAGCCCGCAAAAAGAATTTTACAGTTATTTGGATTAAAGAGAGGTTCGGCGATATTACTTTTACCAGAAAAGTTATTCCTCTACAGAATATGCGGTTTCGGGATCAGAAGGAAATCCTTTATTCCTATTTGTCACTGCCGAATGTACGGCGATGCTGTATTGATGCTACCGGTATTGGCGCTAACCTGGCAGAGGACGCTGCCATCGACTTCGGACAATTTATGGTTGAGGAAGTTGTTTTTAGCGAGAAGGTTAAAGAGGAACTTGCAACTGACACTTATGTAGCTATTGAAGATAAAAGAACTTATATCCCAAGAGATAAGCGAATCCGTGACGATTTTTATTCTGTAAAATGTGTTACAACAGCCGCCGGTAAAAAAAGATATGAATCCCCAACTGCAGATGACGGAAGTCACGCAGATTATTTTTGGGCTAATGCTCTTTGCGATCACGCCGCTAAATCTTACTCAGGGCCGGTCATAATTACCTCGGGTCAGGAAAGACAGATTAAAAGTATTTTAAGAGGATATTAAAATGGATAAAAAAGGTATTTACATTAACGAAAGTACATTTATTCCGCTCTCACAGCTCAAAGATGGATTAACATCCGAGATGGCCACCCGGGAGTTTGCATCCGGCGCCTGGCCCGGTTTCTTTGGTGCATTACCTGATCCTGATCCAATACTCCGTAACCTCGGAATGGATCAGACAGCATATAAAGACTTAATGGCAGATTCAAGAGTCGGTTCAATGGTTATCCGCAGAAAAAATAAAACCAAAAGCAAAGGCTGGGACATTGACTTAACAAACGGCGCAGGTGAAAAGGAAGCGGAGTTATGCCGGGCTATATTAAGTGTATGGGAAGATAATGATATATCTATTAAGGATTTGATCTCGCAATCATTAAATCCAATATTTTATGGTTACTCAGTCTTTGAAATTGTTTGGGGAATTGCAGGTGGTCTTTATCTACCGATAAAAGTGGAAGAGAAGCCAAGAGAGTGGTTTTTCTACGATGCCAGGAATCAGCTTAGATTCCGAACTATCGATAATTGGGAAGGCGTCGTTATCAGAGGCCCGGAAGCCGACCCAAAGATTGCAGCCAAGTTTATTGTTTTAAGGAACGATCCTTCTTATGAAAATCCCTATGGAGATAAGGCCTTAAGTCGCTGTTGGTGGCCGGTTACATTTAAGAGAGGAGGATGGAAGTTTTTTGCCGAGTTCCTGGAGAGGTTTGGAATGCCATTTATTTATGGCAAGCTGCCTCGGAGTGCAAGCAGGGAGCAACACTCTGATCTTTTTAATCAGCTCGTAAATTTTATTTCAGGCGCAGTCGGGACAGGGCCTGATGATTCATCAATCCAACTTATAGAGCCTAAGGGAAGCAGCAGCAGTGACTTATATGACCGATTTCTCGACAGGTGTGATAATGCTATTTCCGAGGCAATATTGACCAATTCTCTTTCGACATCTATTCAAAAATCTGGTGCCCGAGCTGCTTCTGAGACTGGAGCAGATACTATTGAAGAAGGACTGGGAGAAGAGGATATTGATTTCCCCACGGCTCTTATTAATAAAATCTTCAAACGGACAATTGACATTAACCTAGGCAGCCGTATTTATCCGCAATTCAAATTCTTCGAGATTGAAGATGTAAATAAGGATAAGAGTGAAAGAGATAAAAACCTTAAAGAGATTGGTGTTAAATTCAAGAAGAATTATTTTGTTAACAGCTATAATCTAAAAGATGATGAATTTGAAATCGTAGAACCAAATCCAACACCTAATATAGCTATTAAACCGCAGCCACAACTCCCAATTGAAATACCGAAGCAGGAGAAAACCGAACTTTCTTTGTTCAAAAGAATATGGAATAGGCTGTTTAATAAAATAGAAATGTCAGAAGGCAATCTCGACATAACAAGTGCAATACCTGAAAGGCTTCTGCAATTTGGAATTGAGCAGACGATTAAACCGGTAATTGAGCTGGCACAAAGCTGCACCAGCAGAGAAGAATTTCTAAATAAATTATCACTGCAGTATCCCAAAATGGCAACAGCTGAACTTGAAGAATTATTAGTAAAAGCTATTTTAATTTCTGAGTTACAGGGAATAGCAAATGCTAGAAAAGAAATTGATTTAGCAGAATAATCTAAAAATGGTTAGCGGTATTCTGAAATTATCCTCCGGTTTGTGAAATTGTGTTTGCCCGACATTCAAAAGTAGCGAGCCGCGAGGTTCTTTTAATTACTAAATTAACATTTGTACTGGCATGGATAAAGATAACCTCAAATATTTACTTACCCTTCCTCCTGAAGAAATAATCAAATGGTATTTAAACAAAAAACACCGGTTTAGTTGGAACTGGTTTGAATTATTAGGAGAAATTCATTCCAGAGCCTTTACTGTAGCAAAAGTAATGAAACTGGATATTCTGCAGGACATTAAAATTGAAGTTGATAAGATATTTTCTTTGGGAGAGACATATGAAACCTTCCAAAAGATTTTAGAGCCCATAATAAAAAAATACGGTTGGTGGGGAAAGGTTAAAGCTTCTGATGTTCCCGGCTATAAACCCGCACCCGGAATAGACC
>JAEXUB010000166.1 GCA_023453125.1 Bacteroidota bacterium | reverse complement strand
TGGATGCTCGATGAATTCGAAGCTATCCACGGCGCTAAATTACCCGGCTTTATCACAGGTAAACCTGTTGGTATGGGGGGCTCTTTAGGCAGAACAGAAGCTACCGGTTACGGCGTTATTTACACCGTTAGAGAAGCTTTAAAGGAAATGAACATTAAACCAGAAAATACAACAGCATCAGTTCAGGGCTTCGGAAACGTTGCTCAGTACGCAATTCAGCTTTATACCAAATTAGGCGGTAAAGTTATCTGCGTTAGCTGCTGGGATCACAAAGAACAGGTTTCTTATTCATTCAGAAAGCTTTCAGGCGTTAATGTTGAAGAATTATGGAAAATCACAGATAAATTCGGCGGTATCGATAAAGATAAAGCAAAAGAAATCGGCTACGAAATTCTTCCCGGCGATGCCTGGATTGAACAGGAAGTTGACATTCTTATTCCTGCTGCTCTCGAAAACCAGATCAGAGAAGATAACGTTGAAAAAATCAACAAGAAAGTTAAAATTATTGCCGAAGGCGCTAACGGTCCTACCACTCCTGAAGCCGACAAAGTTATCGAAAAGAGAGGAATCTTTGTTATTCCCGACTTCCTTGCAAACGCAGGCGGCGTAACTTGTTCATATTTCGAACAGGTACAGTGCAATATGAACTACTTCTGGGAAAAAGAAGAAGTTCTTACTAAATTAGATTCAGCTATGACATCAGCTTATAAGGCTGTAAGTGAATTAGCTAAACAGCAGAAGGTTTATATGCGCGATGCAGCTTATATAATTTCTGTTAAACGTGTTGCTCAGGCTTGCAAAGACCGCGGCTGGGTTAAATAATTAATCCAAACTGCCAGTTTTTCAAAGGACTGCCTTTCGGCAGTCCTTTTTTATTTTAAACAATCCTCACCGTAAGGGAATTTTTAAGCCGTAAGTATATGTTAATATTATAAACAGGCTGCCGGATTGAGAAAGAATAATAGGTTTTGAAGTAATAAATTTATTCCTAAATTGCGGAAATAAAAAAGAGGCCGTTGCCTCTAAAGCCTTAATAAAATAAAATCTGTACGGGAACCGTGACAATGACGACACATAAGAAATCGGTAAATAATCTGGTATTTGAACTTCAGGAAAGGGCAAAGGAATTAAACTGTCTTTATACCATTGAAGATACTCTCAACCGCAGCGAAGTAACAATGCATCAGGCTTTCAATGCGGTAATAAATGCCATAGTTCCCGCTTTTCAGTATCCGGGCCTCTGCCGGATAAGTCTTAAATACGGCGAAGTGCTTTTTCAGAATATGGAGTTTGAAGAGACAAAATGGTTTATTGCTTCACCTATTCTGGTACAGGAAAAAGAAGTCGGGAGTATAACTGTTTACTATTCGGAAGAAACTCCCCTGGGGGATGTAGGCCCTTTTTTGAAGGAGGAAGTGAAGCTTCTTAGAACCATTACAGACAGGCTCGGTCATTTTATACTGCATCAAAGATTAAAATCAATTTTTAACGATATGGACCTTGTTAAGAAGTCTGCATCCAAGAGTCCTCAGGGGGAATGGCAGATTGTACTGGATATGATAAGAAAAACGGATCCGAATCTGTTCCAGAGCCTGATAAGAAAACTGCTCCATTTATTATGCTGGAAGGGAGTTGAAGAAGCTGAAATGCTTATGAAGAGCGCCAGCTCTATTAGAAAAGGGGTTTTCGAGGATGAAAGAGGGGATGAAAACAAACCGATGAAAGTGCAGAAAATACTGAACTATGACGAATATGTCGATTCAATTCTGCGGCTTTCAAATGAGTTCCTGTCAGATGAAATAATACTCCAGAAAATACAGAAATGGATACAGGAAGATAAATCAAGTTCCCTCGTAAAGGCAGTTGAAAGTCAGGATACTTCGGTTTCCGAAATAGCGGATGCATTGCGGAAGTATCATCACCTGACCCCGGAGAAATTTGAACTCTCTCCATCTACTTTAAAAGGGCTAAGGGTTTCGTTGTTAAGAAGATTTTTCACCGAAGACCTTGGGTATATAAGCATAGCAAAAGAATATGTAAGGCTTTCCGATTTTTATAAACTTATCGATAAAATGATTTATCCTCCCGAAAGCCACGGTAAATTGGGAGGAAAGAGCGCAGGGCTTTTTCTTGCTTCGCATATAATAAATTCTCACGCAGAACAGATTGAACTGCTTAAAGAGATTAAAACTCCCAAGACCTGGTATCTTACCTCAGACGGATTGTACTATTTCCTTCAGAACAACAGTCTTGAAGAAGTACTTGAACAGAAATACAAAGATATTGACGAGGTTAGGATTGAGTATCCCCATATAGTTCAGCTTATGAAGAATTCCCAGTTTTCTCCCGATATAATTAAAGGTTTATCGGTAGCGCTGGACGATCTTGGGAACAAGCCGCTGGTTGTAAGAAGCTCAAGCTTGCTTGAAGACCAGATAGGTGCTGCTTTCTCGGGCAAATACAAGAGCCTCTTTCTGGCTAATCAAGGGACAAAGCAGGAAAATCTTGATGCATTAATGGATGCAATTGCAGAAGTATACGCTTCAATATTCAGCCCCGATCCGATTGAATACAGGGCTGAGAGAGGGCTTCTTGATTTCCATGAGGAAATGGGTATTATGATCCAGGAGGTAATAGGGCAGAAGGTAGGGGATTATTATGTCCCTGCATTTGCAGGAGTTGCTTTCAGCAATAATGAATTCAGATGGTCTCCGAGAATAAAAAGGGAAGACGGTCTTATAAGAATGGTAGCCGGTCTCGGCACAAGGGCGGTTGACAGGCTTAGCGACGATTATCCCATTCTTGTTGCGCCTGGGCAGCCTAACCTGAGGGTAAATATTTCTCCTGCCGATATTGCACGTTATTCGCCAAAGAAGATTGATGTAATTAATCTCAAAACAAATGAATTTGAGACAATTGATATTTCCGAGCTCATCAGGAAATTCGGCAGTGAATACCCGATGTTCAAAAACGTATTTTCAACATTCGAATCGAATATGGTTCGCAAGGCATCTCAGTTCGACGATATGGAAAAAAGCGATTTCATCGTCACTTTCGAAGGCCTTTTAAGCGATACTAATTTTGTTCAGAGAATTCAGACAGTACTTTCAACTCTTCAGACTAATATGAAGACGCCGATTGATATTGAATTTGTACACGACGGCAGTCATTTGTATCTGCTCCAGTGCCGTCCTCAGAGCCATACGGGGGATATCTCTCCCGATCCGCTTCCAAAAGACCTTCCGGCCGAAAAAGTATTATTCTCTGCCAATAAATATATCTCAAACGGCAAGGTGCCCGAGATTACTCATATCGTATATGTCGATCCGGCTGCATACGGCGAGGTTGAAGACAGGTTTACTCTACTGCAGGTAGGGCGTGCCGTTGGAAAGCTTAATAAGATTCTTCCAAAGAGGAAATTTATTCTGATGGGTCCCGGCAGATGGGGAAGCAGAGGGGATATTAAACTCGGAGTTAATGTTACCTATTCGGAAATTAATAACACAAGTATGCTCGTTGAAATAGCAAGGAAAAAGGGAAATTATGTCCCCGATCTTTCATTCGGAACACATTTCTTCCAGGATCTGGTTGAAGCGTCAATAAGGTATCTTCCATTATATCCCGATGATGAGGGAATAATATTTAACCAGGATTTTTTGTCAAACTCGGAAAACATCCTTAGCGAGCTGTTGCCTGAATTCAGTATTATCGA
>JAEXUB010000165.1 GCA_023453125.1 Bacteroidota bacterium | reverse complement strand
GCAGAGAATTCTCAAGTTCAAGTTTAAGAGTAATATTCCTTTTTTGAATTTCCCCTTTCAGGATTGCAATGGCATTTTTCGAAATTTCGTTGAGATCCACCATAACAATTTCGGATGTTTTTTTCCGCGAAAAGCTCAATACATTCTCAACCAGGAATTGGATTCTTTCAACTGCCTCGGATGAATCGTTAATAGATTCGTTAACCTCTGCCGACAATTCCGATTCGAGCATTTTCAGATAGTCCAGATTCAGTTTAATGGCCGAAAGAGGATTCCGGATCTCATGAATCAAACTGGCTGTAAGTTTGCCTAAAAGCTGTAGTTTGTTTTCTTGTATTTGGTCTTCTGGCATAAAATTCAATAAAAGAATTTAGCAATAGGGGGAATTTAAAAATTTTAGACGTAAATAACCAATTCGATTGGAAGGTCGAGGCGTTAATTTTGGAGAGGCTGTATAGGGTAATATTTCCTTAATTTCATCTTATTTGCTTAATAATTTAATAATTGCTGATGCTACTTTGGTTATTACTTCGTCAGAATTATAGAAATTACTCTTAATTCTTTCGTTGATAAGATTGAGGTCTTTTCCTTCAACCGATCCGACACTCATCTTTTTGGCTTCAGCAGATATTTCTATCTTGTCCGAGGCAGAGCTTTTTGCCTTGCCTGTTGCCTTCGAGCCGGAAGTTGATTCGGTCCGAAGCGGGCCACCTGATATTGGTTTTAGTTCCATGACGTCACCGTCTATAATTTTGTAATTTTTTCTTATTTTGCAGCTCGCTTAGTTCCTGGGCGAGCCTTTCTTTTTCTAGATATTTTCGCTTTACTATATTATCGAACGAAATCTCAATTTGTTTAGCCAATTTGTACAATTTTTCTTCAAATGGCTGTAATTCTTCAAATGAATAGGACTTTTTAAGCATTTCCTTTAGATGCTTAACCTCTTCCATTTTTGAATTACTCTCTTTTAGCTGATTTTCGAATTCTTCATCTGTAAAAGAATCGAGTATTTTTTGAACTTGGGCAAGTAAAGATTCAATTTTTTCAATATGTAAAGGTAATTTATCCATTATCCAAAGAACGAACTTCCTGCAGAATAGCCGTTGGTAGATAAAAGAGCTGCCAGCTGAGTCTGCATCCTCTGATAGCTGCTTCTTAAATATTCCGCACTTTTCTCAATTCTCCCCTGGGTCGAGGTTATTGAATCGGTAATTCTTGTAATAGACGAATTAAGATTTGAAATTGAACTGTCTATATAGCCGCCGGCCCCCAGATAAGGATCGAAGAAATCGTATAATTTGCTCGCAATACCATTATCCGAGCTGAAAAGTTCATCAATTTGTGAAGCCTTTTCGTTAATTGCGCTCTCAAGAGCAGAAGAATCGGATATTGTCAACCCGGTTGTGCTGTTGAACGAAATGCCAATCTGAGATAGAGTTTTCAGGTTTTCTGCGTTTACACCGGTAATCTGCGAGTATGCAGTGGTTGTCATCATATTAATAATTGACTTGGCGTGCGAATCCCCTGTTAATGCCCCCCGGGTATTGGAATTATATGAACTATTGGTCTTTAAATAAGCGTATAAATCGTTAAATTTTTCGATAAAAGTGTTCAGTTTAGCCTTTACTGAAGAAGTATCCGCGGCAACCGTAACGCTCACGGTTGTATCGGTTTCCTTCATTATTGATTTGAGAGTAAAGGTCATTCCTGCAGTTACATCAGTAATGGTATTTGAATTTCTTTGAAGCGAAATGCCATTAAATGTGAATTTTGAGTTAAGCAGGTTTCCGTTTGTGGTAATATCCGAATAAACATACCCCGGGGTATCCTCCCCGTCAACCTGGGAAAAAGAAGGACGGGTTGTGCCCAAATTAAGTCCAAGCTGAGTAAGAGCGGTCCCGCCGCCGGAATCGGATAGTTCTTTAATACGGTAATCAACGCCGGTTTCTTTTGTTGCAAGGGATAACTGTGAATAACCGCTTACCGGAGAAAAAACAGATGCCGAAACAACTCCGGCTGCCGATTTTTCCTTTGTAGTAGTAATATTAAGATGATTTGCTAAAGCAAACCCCGATGATTCGGAAATTGAGATGTAATTGGAATTATTCGAAACAGTTATCTTAAGCTGAACATTGCTTCCATCCACAACTTTTTCTGCCGTAACACCGGTTACATCATCATTTATATTGGTAACAAGTTCATCAATAAGCTGTTCATAAGTTCCCCCTCCGGTAAAAGAGACTTCCGTTTCGGTACCATTAATATTTAATTTTATAGCCCCGGCCCCCCCTGCATAAGCATCCGCTGCTGCAAAGGAGTTTGAGGTGACGACTGCTTTATCCAGATTGATGGCATTTCTTATTTTTTCCATCACTGTCTGGTTAGTCTCAGAGGCACCGAATGTAACATCAACCTTGCTTAAATACTCACCGGTGCTTCCGTCCCCCGTTTTGATAATTATTGAATGAGTTCCTGTAATAGCATTAGCCGTGGCAGAAGCCAGGTCTTTTGATAAGACAGAATCGCTTTTTGCAAGCTGTGAGACCCTCAGTTCGTAAACACTTGCCGCCGCTGTTGTTGAAGCGCTGGCCCCGACAAAAGTAGAATTGGAAGAAGCAGCCGATTTTGAAGCAAAAACTGAGCTTGTTCCGGAATTTTTAAGATCGGAGAGAACACTTTTTAAGGAAGTGATTTTCGTGGATATTAAATCGTAAGCTCCGGTAATTTTCTGGTAGGATTCTTTCCTCTTGCTTAAGGGGGAGATTTTATTCTGGATTTCGGTGTTTTTATATGCTTCAACCAGAGAATTTATTCCGCTGGTCGTCAATAAGTCATAAGCCATTTTTTACCTCACATTTTGCTGAAGGCTTCCCTCCAGGTATCCCTCAACTCAGTAAGAATTCTTTTAACTATTTCAGTATTTCCCTTTCTCATCTGATCCTGGCAGAACTGGTATAAGCGAAGGAGCCCAATAGAAATTTCCTTAGCTTTTTCATCATCAAAACGAAGCGAATTTATAAGTTCCTGAATGGCATTATTCGTCTTTACAGTATCCCGTTTTTGACAGTTGAGAATTGCAAAATCATAAATCTTAAGAATAAGCATCTGAGGGGTAGCCTCAAGAATCTCTTTCATAAGATAGGACTGAGCAGGATTTGCTCTGTTTGCGCCACCAAGTCCGGGTTTTAACATAATTGTATCCTTTAAGAAATAAGAGAAAGATTAAAAAAAATCTCCCGGCGCTAGGCCGGGAGAGTAAAGATAGAGTAAAAACTATCTGAAAAGGGATAATAACTGCTGCGGCGCTGCGTTTACCTGAGCAAGAATAGCCGTAGCAACCTGGGATCCTATCTGGCCCTTTGTAGAATTTAACTGCTCGAATGCCATATCCGCATCAAAGATGTTGCTTATTGTGGCAGTGTTGTTTGCAATAGCCTGGGTAAGGTAATCAGCACGGGAATCGAGAGACTGCTGTAAGTTACCAACTTTGCCCAATGCTGTTCTAACATAGCCGGCTGCTGTTTCAACGTCTGTTGCTGTGCCTAATACTGTTGCGTCTGTTGAGCTTGTAAGCTTGGTGTTGCCAAGTGTTGTAGCCAATGTAGCAACTGTAAGGTCTGCGCTGGCGAAATCGAATGTTAATGCGGTACCGCCAACATCATATGTAGGAGCAGAAACAGCTGTTGCGCCGTCTGTGCTTGCTAACAGCTGGGTGCCGTTAATATCTGTACTCTTAAGAATTGAAGTGATTTCATTTGCAAGTGTACGGATATCTTTTGCAATTGCTGCGCTGTCTTTAAGTGGATCTTTTGCGTCAACGAGTTTACCGGAAATCTGGTTGAACTTATCGTTAATCTGCTGTAAAGCTGATTCAGCAGTTGACAAGTAGTTCTTTGCAGAAGAAATGTTGTTGAGCTGAGCTTTCTGTTTCAAAGTCTGAGCTTCAAGTTTTTTACCAACGTTGTAACCTGATGTATCATCAGCTACTGTGTTGATTTTCTTCTGTGTAGCTAAGCGAAGCTGAGCTTTTTCGGTCTGTGCGTTGACCTTTGCAAGAGCGTTATAAGCGTTAAGGGCGCTTACGTTAGTGTTAATTTGGAATCCCATTGAATACCTCCATGTATTTTGTTTTTGTATTACGCCAAGCATCCTTGCTTGACATTGTTTGTGAGATTTTTATTCTCAATATCATTATCGGCAGCACTTAAAAAAAGTTTAGCTTTTTTTTAACAGGATTATTTTTTCCTTTAAAGTCTTAACAACCTGTGTGACCTGATTCATAGCCGCAAACCTCTCCTCCATATCAATAGCCCTTTCCTCGGCTTTTTCAATCATTCCGACTGTTATATAGTATGATATAAGATATAAGAGAGAAGGAGGATCGTTTCTTATTATATTATAATTCTCTTCCAGAACCTCTATAGCCCCGCCGGCATTTCCCTTATCGAACAGATGCCTGGAGTATAAATTTACAGGGGCAAGTTCTCCTTTGTTTAAGAGAAATAACTCTTTTATAAATTCTTCAGGCAGGTTAGCGACATTGTTTTCAAACAGCAGATAAAAAAATGATGAATTATAATTATTAATAAGAGCAGATATAATCTTCCCTTCCTGTGAATCGATTCCTGTTCCGGAAAGAAGCTTTGTGACACTTGTCACAACCGCATCTCCCATTTTTTTATCTTTTGATGATATAATCCTTTGGAACTCCTTAAGGAAAAAGCTGAATTCCCCTTTTTGATTTTGAACCGATATATAGAGCCCGAATCCAACAATCTCCTCATCCTGCATAAAAATATGCATTTCGTCCGATTTGGCGGTTCCTGATGATTTTCTATTTAATTGAAGCGCCTTTTTGCAATATTCTTCTGCTTTAATCAGATCCCCCCTCTGGAAATGGATCTTTGAGCAGAGATAATTACTGAACGGGACCTCACTATTTATAGACAGTGACTTTTCGATAAACCGGATTGAATTCTCTGAGTTGAGGACCTTATGTTCCATCAGCGCAAGATAGGAATATGATAAAGCTTTAAGATTTTTAGACAGATCATTTGAATTTGCTGCAATTTCAAAGAATTTCTTTGATTCTTCATTATTTTCGAGTATAAAATGGGTATTAGCCAGCTGAAAAGCCAGATAACCGCTT
>JAEXUB010000163.1 GCA_023453125.1 Bacteroidota bacterium | reverse complement strand
ATGGTGAAGCCCAGATTGTTGAAGGATTTAAGGATCCGAAAAAATGGATTCGCCACGATCTATGGGTTGAAACCGAATTTGATACAGACGGCGACGGAAGAAAAGACAGGATGCACGTTGATGTTACTCGTCCCTACCAGACCGATACAGAAGGATTAAAACTTCCCGTTATTTATGAAACCAGCCCCTATTTTGCAGGCACAGCCGGAACAGATAAAAGATTTTTCTGGAATCCGCGCCACGAACTCGGAGCCGTTCCTCCAAAAAGAATGAATCCTCCTGAAATTAAAAGAGTAGGAGCAAGACCGGTAATTTCCAATTCCCTTATCAATACCTGGGTGCCGCGCGGCTTTATAGTTGTGCATTCCTCCTCCCCCGGAACCGGGCTTTCGGACGGATCGCCAACCGTTGGCGGGGATAACGAAAGCCTTGCCCCTAAGGCAGTTATTGACTGGCTTAACGGACGCGCTAACGGTTATACTACTCCCGATGGAGACGAAAAGGTAACCGCATTCTGGTCAACAGGCAAAGTAGGTATGACTGGCACCTCATATAACGGCACTCTCCCGATTGCAGCAGCTACAACAGGAGTAGACGGACTTGAGGCAATTATTCCCGATGCGCCTAATACCTCCTATTATCATTATTACCGTTCAAACGGATTGATCCGTCATCCCGGCGGCTATATGGGGGAAGATGTTGATGTGCTTTATGATTTTATCCACAGCGGCAAGGAAGAAAAAAGAGCTTACAGCAATTCAGTTATCAGGGATAAAGAGATGGCTGAAGGAATGGATAGAATTACAGGCGATTATAATAATTTCTGGGCCGGAAGAGACTATCTGAACGATATCAAACCTCTTAAGGCTGCAGTATTGATTTCGCACGGCCTAAGCGACTGGAACGTAATGCCTGAACACAGTATAAGAATTTATGAAGCAGTTAAGGCAAAAGGGGTTCCTGCACAGATTTATCTGCATCAGGGGGGACACGGCGGACCTCCTCCATTGCCAATGATGAACCGCTGGTTTACCCGTTATTTATTTGGAATTGAGAATGGTGTCGAAAAAGATCCCCGCTCCTTTATTGTAAGGGAAAGCGACCAGAGGGATAAACCAACTCCTTATGCCGATTATCCTAATCCCGATGCCGCTCCCGTAAAATTCTTTTTATCCGCAGGCGGTGTTAAACAGGGAGGACTTGCAACAGCTCCTGCAAAAAATCAGGGGAAAGAGAAACTTGTTGACAATTTCTCATTCTCAGGGACAGCATTGGCACAGGCAGAAATTACCAACCACAGGCTTATATACGCTACACAGCCTTTAACTGCTCCGGTGCATATTTCCGGAACACCTAAGATTACAGTTAAACTCGCTTCAAGCAAAAAAGCTGCCAACCTTTCCGTATGGCTTGTAGCGCTTCCGTGGACCGAGGGAAGACAGCCTAAAATAACCGATAATATTATTACAAGAGGATGGGCCGATCCGCAGAACTACAAATCTCTCTGGAAAAGCGAACCCCTTAAACCGGGTAAATTCTATGAGGTTACTTTTACATTGCAGCCCGATGACCAGATTATTCCTGCCGGAAAACAGATTGCTCTTATGATCTTCTCAAGCGACAGAGACTATACACTCTGGCCCGATCCGGGAACCGAATTAACAATTGATCTCGACGGCACTTCATTAACCCTTCCTATTGTCGGAGGCGCTGAAGCGCTTCGTAAGGCGATAGCTAAATAATTCTTATTAAATCCTTTGAAGCCGCATCCCTTGGGTGCGGCATTTTTTACTCTCTGACATTCCCCCATTTTTTACTTACTGAACAATTCTATTCTGCTTTTAAACCGCAAAAGCCGGAATAGATTTTCCCGCTCCAACTTTTATCATAAGAATAATAAATCTTTCGCATATAAATATTCGAACTTCTATTGAACATAATTGCAGATGAAACGTCTACTCTATATATTATTGATTTAATATTCATCAAAAATGAATTAATGAATTTTAGCATTTTAAATTCAGGGCTAACGGTTATGAAATTATTCAATGCTATTTTCCTGTTTATTATTTCCGCATCCTTAACATATGCACAGCCGAAGACAGTTGAGGCCGGAACCATTGAAACAATTGATTCTAAAATACTTAATGAAAAACGAGATTTGTGGGTTCATATTCCACTAAATATGCCCGGAGAATCATCCCCCTCAAATGAAAAAAGGTACCCTGTTCTATATCTTCTGGACGGCGACTGGCATTTTCTTTCTGTCGCCGGCACATTACAGCAAATGAGCTTTATAAATGGTAATACCATCTGCCCCGAAATGATTATTGTCGGTATTATCAGCAAGGACAGGTATAGCGATTTAACCCCATCGCGGGACAGCGGTTTTAGCCCGACTTCCGGCGGGGGACAAAAATTCATGGAATATATAGAAAAAGAGGTAATACCTTTCATAGAAAGCAAATATAAGGTTGAACCATATAGAATGTTTGTAGGACATTCACTCGGGGGGCTGACCGTAATAAACGCGTTGATTAGTAAACCCTCATTATTTAATTCCTATGTTGCAATAGATCCAAGTATGTGGTGGGATAATCAGAAATATTTAAAACTTGCCGAACAGACCTTTAACAAAGAGAATTATAAGGGGAAAAGCCTTTTTCTTGCCGTTGCAAATTCAATGGATAAAGGGATGGATACCGCAAATGTAAAAAACGATCAATCGGATAATACCAGACACATTCGTTCGATTCTTATGTTTGAAAATCTACTTAAAAAGAGCAAAGGAACCGGGCTGGAATATGAAAGTATTTATTATGAGAATGAAAATCACGGTTCAGTTCCCCATATTGCTTTTTACGATGCCCTCCATTTTATTTTCGGCTTTTATAATTTACCTCTCACTAAAAAAGATTTTGCCGTTTCTGATTTAAGTCTGGCTGAAAGGATTAAAGACCACTACGCTTTCATAAGCGAAAAAATGGGATATAAAAT
>JAEXUB010000203.1 GCA_023453125.1 Bacteroidota bacterium | reverse complement strand
CTTTGACGGGTTTATTAAAAATTCCTATTCATTCGATTATAAGATTGTGAGCATTACCCGGAAGGGGAATGCTGATTATGAAGTCCTTGCCGAAAGAGTAGGGGACGGAATTGCAAAAAATGAAATTGCCCTTTATACATCAAAGGATATCATAAGGCAGAAATGGGACGGCAGGGAGCGCTGGAAGGTGTTCCGCTTTACAACGAATGACGAGGTAATAGGCGCAGAAATTGATCCCGGCAGGAAGAATCTGCTTGACCTGAATTTTGCCAACAATTCTCTTACAGTCAAACCCCGTTACGGCGCTGCGGTTTCGCTAGCAATGAGGTGGTTCTTCTGGGTTCAATATGCTCTTATGACTCTCGGGGGCATAGGCTGATGAAGACAGTAAAAGCGGCCCTGATAAACGCCATAAGAGCGAATGTATATAATTACAAGTTTCTTGCCCTTTTCTGGGGGCTAAATGCTTCGCTGGCATTCATTCTTTCAATTCCGATTTATAATGCCCTGATTGAAAATCTTAATACGTCACTAATAAGCGACCGGCTGAGCAGCGGATTCGACTATATGTGGTATGTCCAGTTCCGCAATCTTTACCAGGCAAATTTCAGCCAGATCCCTTTTCTTATTTACAGCACTCTCGGGGTTTACCTTCTTGTCCAGCAGTTTTATACCGGGGGGCTCATAGCCGTATTTAACAATCCGAAGAAAAACCACATAGTCGATTTCTTTTACGGCGGTGTTAAATATTGGGTCAGGATGACTAAAGTATTTCTGATTTCTCTTCTTTTCTTTGCTCTTGCATTTGAGGTTAACGACCTGTTCGGAGTATTAATTACCAGATTATTTGCCAATTCCGAAAGCGCGGTCTGGGAATTTGTAATAAGGGCAATCAGATATATATTCCTCATTGTCTTTATCAGTTTTGTAATGCTCTTTTCCGATTATCTGAAAATGAATCTGGCAATTAAAGACCATCATAAGCTCTTAAAAGGGATTATGGAAACCATAAAGCTGATAAAAAAGAATTATTTCGTAATTTTTGCCACTTTCCTCTCTGTTAACATAATCGGTGCTATCGGCGCCCTTGCCTACAATGTAATAGAGAAAAATATTCCGCGCACCCCTTATTATTTTTTGATACTTTTCTTTATTCTTCAGCAAATGTTAATTATTTTTAGGCTGTTTATCAGGATGCTCTTCTATTCTACCGGTGTTTACCTGTTTGATGAACTCAGCGCCGAGGAAGTAAGCGTTGATAGCCAGGAAGAATTATTTAAAAACAAAGAGGAAGTTTAAATGGCAATTGTACCTATTCAGGTTTACGGCGATAAAATTCTAAAGGAAAAGGCAAAGCTTGTTAAGAAAGTTGATGATGAGTTGATTGCAAAAATAAAAAATATGTTCGATACTATGAGAAACGCAAATGGAATCGGACTGGCCGCAAATCAGATTGGATACAGTGAGTCGGTTTTTGTTATTGACCTCACTCCCGTTGAAGGTTACGAAAAAGTAAAGCCGATTGTTGCGATAAATCCCAAAATCGTACTGGAATCGGACGAAAAAGTGATTATGGAGGAGGGATGCTTAAGCCTTCCCAACCTGCGCGCCGATGTTGAAAGGGCAGAGATTATTAAAATAAAATTCATTGATACTGATGAGAATGAAGTCGAGCTCGAGGCAGACGACCTCTATGCACGTGTTATCCTGCACGAATATGACCACCTACTCGGAAAGACAATCCCCGACAGGCTTGCTTATAATGTAAAGAAAAAACTTTCAAAGGAACTTAGGCAGATTGCCGACAGAGATGTTGAAATTGATTACCCGGTTACAGACAAATAAAAATTTTATAATAATATTTTGGAAGAGAAATGAAGATTGTATTTTTTGGAACACCCGATTTTGCAGTACCCTCTCTGCAGGTGCTGTTCGACAGCGAACATGAATTAACCGCGGTTGTAACCGTTCCCGATACACAGAAAGGACGCGGTATGCAGCTCTCTTATTCACCGGTTAAACAATTCGCAATTGATAACGGGATTCCCGTAATACAGCCGAAAGACCTGAATGACGATGATTTTATTGAGCACCTTATTGACCTTGACGCGGACCTCTTTGTAGTCGTCGCATTCCGCATCCTTCCTAAAGAAGTGTTTGATATACCTACATACGGCGCATTCAATCTGCACGCATCGCTCCTTCCAAAATACAGAGGGGCCGCTCCCATTCAGTGGTCACTTATTAATGGTGACAGCGAAACCGGCCTTACCACTTTTTTCCTTAATGAAACAGTAGATACCGGAAATATAATTCTTCAGAAAAGAATACAGATTAGGGAAGATGACGACCTCGGCAGCCTTCACGATGTTATGAGCGTTATGGGGGCCGAACTTGTTCTGAAGACTGTTACACTTATCGATTACGGCAATGTCTTTGTTCACGAGCAGGAACCCGAACTTGCTACCCCGGCTCCAAAGATTACTAAGGAACTCTGCGCAATTGACTGGAACAAGCCGGCAGAGAAAATTTACAATCTTGCCAGAGGTCTTTCGCCTGCTCCCGGCGCTTTCTTTGTTAACAACGGAAAATTGTACAAGCTGTTCAGGTCAAAAGTTGTAGGGGATTTAAATCTTGCACCTGGAGAATTCAGGGAAACAAAGCATGAGATTTTTGTTGGAACTGCCCAGGGTACTCTCCAGATATTAGAACTTCAGGCAGAAGCGGGTAAAAGAATGACTGCCGATGAATTCCTGAGAGGGCATAGTTTCGTAAAATAATTTTTCAAATCCAGAGGATAAATGTCTAATTACAGAGCTAAAACGCTGCTTGACGCAATCGGGAATACCCCCCTTGTTGAACTGACTAAAATAGGCAAAGATTTAAAAGCAAAGATTTATGCCAAGCTCGAGCTTACTAATCCCGGAGGCAGCATTAAAGATAGAATTGCCAAATACATGATAGAAAAAGCCGAAAGGGAAGGAAAGATTAAACCGGGAGATACTATAATTGAGAATTCCTCCGGCAATACGGCAATGGGACTGGCAATTATTACAAGGCAGAAGGGATATAACCTGAAAGTTGTTGTGAGGGATACAACCAGCAGGGAAAAAGTTAAGATGCTTAAAGTCCTGGGAGTTGATGTTATTCTGGCAGATACATCCCTGCCTCCCGGGCACGAAATGTCTTATAACAATTGCGCGGCTACTTTAATTAAGAATGATCCCTCCTTATTTTATATCGATCAGCATAATAATCTTGATAACAATGAAACCCACTATGCAACTACCGGTCCCGAAATCTGGGAACAGCTTGACGGTAAAGTTGATTATTTAATCGGCGCAGTAGGAACCGGAGGTACTATTACGGGAGCGGGTAAATTTCTTAAAGAAAAGAACCCCAACATTAAAGTTATAGGGCTTGACCCTTACGGTTCGGTATTTTATGACTATTTTAAGACGGGGACATTAATTACTCCTTACCGTTATCTGATTGAGGGGATGGGGGATGAATTCCTGATTAATACTGCACGGCTTGAAGTGCTCGACGATATGTATAAGGTTGAAGATAAGAAAGCAATAGGGTGGACAAAGAAACTTGCTTTTGAAGAGGGAATTATAGCAGGGGGAACAAGCGGCGCAAATATTTGGGGGGCCGTTAAACTCGCAAAGGATATTGACCGGGAAGCAAATATAGTTACAATTATCTGCGATTCGGGATACAAATATTTCAGTACAATATATAACGACGACTGGTTGGAACAAAACGGAATGGCTTAAACATTCCGGGAAAGGAATGTACAATGTTTGTCGGACACTTCGGCGCCGGTCTGGCCGCCAAAAAAGTTAACAGTAAAATCTCACTCGGCATTTTAATACTTGCCGCACAATTTATAGACCTTATATGGCCGATTCTAATTTTAACAGGAATTGAAAAAGTTGCTGTTGAGCAGGGGAATACTGCTTTTACTCCTCTTAATTTTGTAAGCTACCCATTTTCGCACAGCCTTGCTGCGGTAATAGGATGGGGTCTGCTTTTCGGTATAGTATACTATCTTTTCAAAAAAGATTGGAAAGGCTCGGTTCTTCTCGGACTCCTGGTGGTGAGCCATTGGGTTCTTGACCTTATTGTACACCGCCCCGATTTACCTCTTGTTCCGGGTTCTGATATAAAAGTCGGGCTTGGAATGTGGCATTCGGTTCCTTTAACCGTAATTTTCGAGCTGGCAATTTTTGCCGCGGGCATTTTCTTTTTTTTAAAATCATATAAAGAAAAAGATTCAAAGTTCGGAATACGGTTCTGGTCCCTCATCATTTTTCTTACCGTTATTTATTTTATGAATATTATCTCTCCTCCTCCTCCCTCGGCAAAGGAAATCGGCTACGCCGGACTGGCTATGTGGGTATTTGTATTGTGGGGATTCTGGATAGATAAAAAACCGAATAAAAAAAATGAGTAAATATAAAATAGAAGTATGCGCCCTTTCTGTTCAGTCTGCAATTAATGCAGCCGTTGCTGGCGCGTACCGCATTGAGTTATGCGATAATTATTTCGAAGGGGGCACTACTCCCGGCCCCGGTACAATTGAACTTGCAAGAAAAAGTGTTAATATTAAATTAAATGTCCTGATCCGTCCCCGCGGGGGGGATTTCCTCTATTCCGATGTTGAATTTGAAACAATGCTAGGGGATATAAGCGCCGTTAAGAATATGAACGGAGACGGTATTGCAGCAGGGGTATTGACCGCTGACGGAAGAGTAGACTATGAAAGAATGAAAGAGATTATCAAAGCTGCGCGCCCGATGAGTGTTACATTCCACAGGGCATTTGATAACGTATCTGACCCTATTGAGGCGCTTGAAACTCTTATAGAACTTGGCGCAGACCGGATTCTTACTTCGGGGGGTGCCGGATCGGCATTGGAAGGAAAGGAGATGATTGCCTCTCTTGTTGAAAAAGCTGGCGGAAGGACTATTATTATGCCCGGCGCCGGAATTAACGATAGAAATATTAAAGAGCTCGCGCTTGCAACCGGGGCGTGCGAATTTCATCTCTCCGCAAAGTCGGTAGTGGAATCGAAAATGATACATAAGGGAAATGTGGATTTTACTTATGAGCTTCCTTACGGCGCTTATATAGAAAGCGATAGAGAAAAAATAAAGAAAACTGTGGATGCAATAAATAATTTATAATTAAAGGGAGAACCAAATGAAAAAGTTTTTGTATCTGTTTCTGATTTTATCCTTAACCTCCCTTTATGCGCAGAAGCATTTTATAACAGATAAGAATTATCTTGCAAAAGTTGAGAAGAAATTCCAGGAGAGAAAGGAAATTGCAAAAGCCCGAAATGCAGAGCTTTTTTCTGTATTGGGCAAAGGGCTTACAACGGAAGAAGCCGAGGCAATGAAGTTCCTTTATGCTTATATGCCATTGTGCGATCTGGCCGATTACAATGGCGATTTTTTCCTCAAACAGGTAAGGTATGCGCTTAAGGCGCGCGAAACATTCAAATGGGGAAAATCAATTCCGGAAAATATATTCAGGCATTTTGTTCTCCCGTACAGGGTAAATAATGAAAACCTTGATACTGCGCGCGTTGTATTCTTTGAAGAGCTGAAAGACAGAGTTAAAAATCTCACATTAAAGGAAGCGGCGCTCGAAGTAAATTATTGGTGCCTCGAAAAAGTAACATACAGGGGAACAGACATCAGGACGAGCGCGCCTCTTGCCACAATGAGAACGGCATACGGAAGATGCGGCGAAGAATCCACTTTTACAGTTACCGCTCTCCGCTCGGTTGGCATTCCTGCCCGGCAGGTCTATACCCCCCGCTGGGCGCACAGCGACGATAACCACGCCTGGGTTGAAGTATATGTCGACGGCAAATGGCAGTATATGGGAGCCTGCGAACCGGAAGCCGACTTGAATATCGGATGGTTTACAGAGCCCGCCAGAAGGGCGATGCTCGTGCATACCAAGGTATTCGGAGATTACCCGGGCAATGACGAGGTAGTTAACAAGGGAGAAGAGTATTCTGAAATAAATGTTCTCGGCAATTACGCTGAAACAAAGAAACTGAGTGTAAAGGTCCTGGATAAATCGGGCAATCCAGTTGAGAACGCCAGAGTGGATTTCGGACTTTATAACTACGCGGAATTCTATCCGATTGCATCTAAGCTTACCGATAAAAAGGGAATTGCCTATCTTACAACCGGAAAGGGAACACTTCTTGTCTGGGCCAGCAGAAATAATATTTTCGCTTATGAAAAAGTTTCAGTTGACCGCGTTCAGGATGTTGTGCTTAAACTTACCGGCAATAATATTACTATGAACGGTTCAATGGACATTATTCCTCCTCCGGTGAAAACCCCTTATCCGGTAAATGCAAAAGGGAAAGAAAAGAATGCATTGCGGGTAAAAAACGCTAACGCAATTAGAGAAAAATACAGAAGCACATTTATTGATACCGTCTCAATTTATAAACTTGCCGACGGGCATAAGCTTAACAGGCAGCAGGTACTTAAATACTTAAAGCTGAGCGAAGGAAATTATGAGGCAATTAAATCCTTTATCACTTCCAATACACTCGAAGAGAAATCATATTTATTCGGTATGCTCGCTCAGATTTCGGAAAAAGACCTGCGCGATACAAAAGCCGCAATTCTGAATGACCATATGAAAAATGCAATTGAGCTTCAGACTAAGGATAATGCCCCTAAAGACATCTTTATTGAATATATACTTAATCCCAGAATCAAGAATGAAAATCTTATATCCTACAGGGGGACTCTCAGGGAAGCATTCAGGCATCTCCGTACCTTAAAAAAGAAAGACATCCCTTCGGTATTAGTAGACTGGGTTAATAAAAATATAAAGCTGAATGAAACTGCGAATTATTATAACCTGCCAATCAGCCCTCTTGGAGTCTATGAACTAAAGGTTTCGAACAGGGAATCGAGGGACATTTTCTTTGTGGCTTTATGCAGGAGTTTAGGCGTGCCTTCGCGTCTTGAGCCGAAATTGAAAATACCTCAGTATTTTGATAACGGCGAATGGTTTAATGTATATTTCGGCAAGCAGGCTCAGGTACAGCCCGATTACGGCAGCCTGGTATTCAAAAAAGGGAATGCTGATGCGAAAATTGATCCCAAATATTACACTCATTTTACCATTGGCAAACTTGAGAACGGAATCTACAAAACAATTGATTATGAAACGGAGCCTCTCCTTTCCTCGTTCAAAGAACCGGTTAAACTTGAGACAGGGAATTACCGGTTAATAACAGGGAACAGACGCGCTGACGGAGCAGTCTTCTCTGAGATAACCCATTTTAAAATTGAAAAGGGAAAGCAGTTTACTGCTGTCATAAATTTAAGAAATACCGATTCCGAGATTAAAGTGCTTGGCAAACTTAATCTTAACTCAAAAATTGCATCGGACGGAAAGCAGGTGCAGCTTTCAAATTTCTTTTCAGCGGAACACATTATTATCGGGTGGGTAGAGCCTTCAAAGGAACCAACCCGCCATACTATAGTTGAGCTGCGTGACCTTCGCGGAAAGTTTGACGATTGGGGCGGAAAAATTCTTCTAATTGTAACAAAGGAGAATGAAGCTGCCCAGTTTATAAAGGATAACGGTGAAGGTTTGCCTAAGAATATCTCCTTTGTTAAGGATGGGGGGCATCAGCTTCTGAATGCGGTTAAAAAAGAACTGGGAATAACCGCGGATCCGTCATATCCTCTTTTTGTTGTTGTAAACAAAAAAGGGGAGATATTCTTCGCAGCTCAGGGATATCAGATCGGGACAGGTGAACAGCTCTTCAGGAATGCAGCTAATTAGACAGAAGGTCTTCCAAATAATATTCGGTAAATGGCGCTCTGGCGCCATTTTTATTTGGATTTTATGCAAAGGCCGCAAATTATCTCCCCTTTTTTGCCGGAATTAATTTTGAGATTCCCCAATTTAGGCCTAAATTTCCATTGCTACTTATTACACTTTGCTTGCGCAGAACCTATCTATTACAAGAGTGAAACTCTTGTTCGAATTAACTACTAATACTCTACAATTTTATAATTTAAAGCACCTTTAAGGAGGCAAAGTAATGGCATCTAATGAGAACAAAAAGAAGAACAACGTTGACGATTCACAGTATTCTATGGATACACGTCTTATTTACGGAAAGAATATTTCCGATAAATGGGATTATGCGCACCACGTAACTGCACCAATTTCCTCATCCACTACTTTCAGGCTCGATTCGGTTGAAAGAGGAGCTCAGGGTTTTATGCAGTTTGCCAATACCGAACAATTCGGAAATGAAGCTCCAATCTTTATCTATGACAGGCTTGGTGAACCGAATAAGGATATTCTCGAAGAAAATCTTGCCCTGGTTGAAAAAGGGGAAATGGCTGTTACATTTGCCTCCGGTATGGGAGCCATCTCGGCTGTTCTCGGAGTCCTTACCAAATCGGGAGATGAAATTATAAGTCACGCTACTCTTTACGGCTGTACAATTTCTTTATTCAATAACTGGTATCCGAGATATAATATAAAAGTTAGTTATACCGACCTTACAAATGCCGAAAATATTAAGAAACTGGCTACCGCCAATACACGCGTTATCTATTTTGAAACACCTGCAAATCCGAACCTTGACATTATTGATTTCAAAGCAGTTACTGAAACTGTTAAGGAATTGAACAAGGGGAGGGAAGAAAAAGACCAGATAAAAGTAGTTGTGGATAATACATTTTCAACTCCATTCTGCCAGCGCCCTCTTGAACACGGTGTTGATTTTGTTGTACACTCACTTACAAAAGGGATAGGCGGTTTTGGTACCGATATGGGAGGCGTTGTAATAGGGCCTAAAAAATACCGCGATTTAATTTTACTTTTTAGAAAAGATTTCGGCGCTGTTCTTAATACAAAAAGTGCTTGGGCAATTCTTACATACGGACTTCCTTCGCTGGCATTAAGACAGAGACAGCAGATTAAATCGGCTCAGGCAGTTGCGGAATTTCTTGAAAAGCATCCAAAGATCGCTTTTGTTAATTATCCGGGGCTCCCTTCATACAAATATCATGAACTTGCAAAAAGACAGATGATTGATTTTGACGGCAGCTTTGCACCGGGAAGTATGATTTACTTTGCATTAAAGGGGAACAATCCGGCAGAGACAAAGGAAAACGGAAGAAAATTCATGGATTATGTTGCGGATAATGCATACACAATGACTCTTGCCGTATCTCTCGGACATACAAGGACATTAATAGAGCATCCTGCATCTATGACTCACTCGGTAGTTCCTGCTGACAAGCTTGAGGAAAAAGGAATTAATCCCGGCGGCGTACGCCTTGCAATCGGTCTCGATAATGTAAACGATATAATCAAAGATCTTGAAAAGGCGTTGAATAGTTTATAATTCCTGACATAGGATTAACAAAAGAATCCGGCTGATGCCGGATTCTTTATTTTAAACCCGATTTGAACAGGCATCCGAAAGCTCTTTTACTATTTTAAGAGTGCCGTTAATTCCGGCTTCGGTGATTGATTTGATGATTTTGCTCCCTACGATTACACCATCGCAGCAGGGAGCGATTCTCTGCACATCTGCCGGGGATGAAATCCCGAAACCTACCATCATTTTATTCCTTGTAACAGATGCACGGATTTTATTTATTCCTTCAATAACAGATTCATTCATCTCTCTGCCTGTAGTTCCATTCATACTAACGCAGTAGACAAAGCCGCTGCTTGTCCGGTCAATTGTCCTAATTCTGCCTGTCGGCGAGGAGGGCGCTGCAAGAAGTACAGCATCAAGTTCTACCGGTTTTGATGAAAAGAAGCCGTCATATTCTTCCACAGGAACGTCGGGAATAATTACCCCCTTTGCTCCGGAGTTATATGCGTCTTTAAAGAAATTATCAATTCCATAGTTTAAAACCGGATTGGCATACCCCATCAGAATAACCGGCTTGCTGTTTTTGGACGCAATACTTTGCGTCATATACAATACTTTTTTAAGATTTACCCCATTTCTTATTGCGGAAAGAGAGGAATGCTGTATAACAGGGCCATCGGCAAGAGGGTCGCTGAATGGAATGCCAAGTTCTATCATATCGGCACCTGCATCAAACACATCAAGAGCAAGTTTTTCGAATGATTGAATATCAGGAAAGCCTGCTGTAAGAAATACCGACAGTGCCTTTCTCTTTTCATTGTTTGCATTTTCTATTGCTTCTCTTATTGCAGGCATAAAGCCTCCCGGGAAGAATCAAAGTGCTTTATCAAAGTATCAAGGTCTTTATCTCCCCGTCCGCTTACATTTACAACAACAATCTCTTTTTTATTTGTAGAAGGCATCATTCTCTCAAGGAATGCAAGAGCGTGCGCCGATTCAAGGGCCGGCAATATTCCTTCCATACGGGCAAGAAGAGAAATAGCTTCCAGTGCTTCATTATCCGTTGCCGAAAAATATTGTGCCCTATTAATCTCTTTAAGAAGTGAATGCTCCGGTCCGACCCCCGGATAATCGAGCCCTGCAGAAATTGAATGCACATCGGCAACCTGTCCCTCCTCATTCTGCAGAAGATAAGTTTTCATCCCGTGCAGAATTCCGTGTGTACCAAGAGTTAAGGTGGCGCAATGCTTATCTGTATCCGTGCCGAATCCAGCCGCTTCAATACCATAGAGATTTACGGCATTGTCATTGATGAAAGGGGAGAACATTCCAATGGCATTGGAGCCCCCGCCAACACAGGCAATTATATGGTCGGGCAGCCTTCCTTCTTTTTTTAATATCTGTTTTCTTGTCTCCTCTCCAATTACCGACTGAAAACCGCGGACCATTTCGGGATAGGGATGAGGGCCAACTGCAGAGCCGATTATGTAATGTGTGGTATCTGCATTTGTCACCCAGTCCCTAATTGCTTCGTTGGTAGCATCCTTTAATGTTCTGCTTCCGGAGGCAACAGGAATAATCTCTGCCCCCAGCAGCTGCATCCTGAATAGATTCGGCTTCTGTCTTTCCATATCGGTTTCCCCCATATAGACAGTGCATTTAAGTCCGAATTTTGCGCATACAGTGGCGGTGGCAACGCCGTGCTGACCGGCCCCCGTTTCGGCAATAATTCTTTTCTTGCAAAGCCTTTTAGCCAGCAGTATCTGCCCGAGCGCATTATTAATCTTATGAGCTCCGGTATGGCAAAGGTCCTCCCGTTTAAGATATATTTTCCCTTTTCCGTAATGGCGAGTAAGCCTGTCAGCATATGTAAGAGGAGTCGGCCGGTTATTATATTCTTTCTGCAGGCTGTTTAGTTCGGCAATGAAGTTTTTATCCTTAATTGCTTTTCTGTAAATCCTATCCAGCTCATTAAGCGCTGGCATAAGAGTTTCCGGTACAAATCTTCCTCCGAATATTCCGAACCTTCCATTCTTATCCGGGTAACAGTATTTTTTCATTTTAATTCCTTGTCAACAATTGGGGCAAGATCTTTAATTTTGTCCAGTAGTTTTTTAAATGTTTTAATATCAAGCGACTGGTAGCCGTCCGAAAGGGCATTGTTTGGATTCTGGTGGACTTCGATGATTAATCCGTCTGCCCCGCAGGCAACCGAAGCTAAAGCCATAGGCGATACCTTATCGCCAATTCCTATTCCGTGAGATGGATCTACAATAACGGGGAGGTGGGTATTTTTCTTAAGCACCGGAACGGCATTTAAGTCAAGAGTATTTCTTGTTGCCGTCTCAAATGTCCTTATTCCTCTTTCGCACAGAATTATATTCATATTATTCTGAGACGCAATATACTCAGCACTAAGGAGCAGTTCTTCAATTGTGGCTGAAAGTCCTCTTTTAAGCAGAATCGGTTTCCCGGTCTTGCCTGCTTCCTCAAGCAGGCTGAAGTTCTGCATATTTCTTGCGCCTATCTGAATTATGTCTGCAACTTCGGCAACCAGGGGGAGAGTAGATGTGTTCAGGGCTTCGGTTACAATCTTAATACCAAATTCTTTTTTGACATCTGCCAGGTATTCAAGCCCTTTTTCCTTTAGCCCCTGGAATGAATAAGGGCTCGATCTCGGTTTGTAAGCTCCCGCTCTTAGGAAATTTATGCCGAGAGACTTTAATTCTCCTGCTATTTCGAATATTTCATCGCGCCCTTCAACGGCGCAGGGCCCGGCAATTATGAGAAGTTCTTTACCTCCGATGCTTTCCGTATCAAAGCCGATAACCGTATTTGCGCTTTTCATTTCGCGGCTTACCAGTTTGAATTTTTTTGTTACTCTTACCACATCCTCAACGGAATTCATAAGAAGGAATTCTTCTTTGTTGATTTTTTCCATCGGTCCGGTTATTCCGATGGCCAGTTTTAATTCTCCCGGAATTTCGTGAGGAATACAGCCGGACTGGATTACCTTTTTTTTGACTTTTTCTATATCTTCTCTCGGCGATTCGAGAGCCATCATAATTAACATTCAATTCTCCTTATTATTTTAAAAAACTCTTTAACCTTTACCGGGTCTTTTCTTCCAGGAGATAACTCAAGAGAGGAAGAGAGGTCAATTCCGGCCGGTTTAATTTTTTCTGCAATCTCAATTACATTTTCTTTCGAAACTCCCCCGGCGATAATTACACTGCTTCGCAATTCAGAAGGAACCAGATTGGTATCGAATTGAATTCCGGTGCCGCCGAATGCATCGGGAGAAAATGAATCCAGAAGGATTCCGCATTTGCTATATCGGCCGATTATTCCAAAATCAAAACCTGATTTAATCCGGAACGACTTAATGACAGGATGCTTGATATCCCGAATATATTCTGGGGATTCTTCGCCGTGAAGCTGAACTGCATTAAGCCCAACTTTCTCCGCGATGCGGTTTACTTCTCTGTATGGTCTGTTAACGAATACGCCAATCTTCATTACAAGAGGTGAAATAAAGGAACTTATCAGAGCGGCTTTAGTTGGCTCAATGTGCCTTTTACTCTCCGGAACAAATA
>JAEXUB010000066.1 GCA_023453125.1 Bacteroidota bacterium | reverse complement strand
CCTCAGGACCGTTACGGTTCCTATTTTCAGTATTACAACAATCCTGAAATTCGAAAGCTTGAGGCGGAAGTTGAAAGGCTTGCAACCCTCTACCATCGCGACCAGCATGGCGACAGGAACTTCAGTTCGGACAAATACCAGAATCTGACCGCCGATGAGAAAAAGTCGGTAAAAAATATGATGAGTTATTATTCTTTAGAGGGTTATTCGGTAGCAGTTACCACCGGACGCGCAAGTAAGAATCCCGATAAGGAGAAAAGCGTAGACCAGAGAGCTGAAGAATACTTTAATTCGGTGGTAGCTCAGTACCTTACCGGAGATAAGGAAAAGAGCGTAAACAAAGGAAGGCTTTTGGAAGATATCAAGAAGAAACTTAATAACCTCTTTGAGATGAAAGAAGCCGAAAAACAGAAAGATGTAACCAAACTTGAGCAGCAGCTTAAGGAACTGCAGTCCACACTTGCGGAAAGAAAGAAAAACAAGCAGCAGATAATTGACCAGAGGCTAAACGAACTTATCGGATTGCCCAATACATTGAGGTGGTAATTATCCCTTCTCCTTTTTGTTAAAGCCGGCTTCAGCCGGCTTTATAATTAACTGATAATAATTAAAAACAACAAACAATCAGAGAATGAATAAAGCTCATTCTTTTGGAAAAACCACACCTTTAACGGGAGGATTAATGAAAAAAACAGCTCTACTCTTGATAGCGGTAATGTTAATATTTAACGCAGCTAAGGCGCAGGAAAATCTGCAGAATGGTAAAAAAGGAATGCTGAAAATTTATGTGAGCGGAAGCTTTTACGATATGCAGTATCTTAAGAAGCAGATTCCGGTTGTTGATTATGTGAATGACAGAAAAGATTCCGATGTACACGTGCTCGTATCCTCCCAGTCAACCGGTTCAGCGGGAAGCAGCTACTCTCTTTTATTCTACGGAAGCAACAGGTTCGAAAATGTAAATGATACGATGAATGTAATTACAAATCAGTTCGATTCGGATGACGTAATCCGTTCAAAAGTTGCGTCGGGAATTAAAATAGGGCTTCTTAAGTACCTGCGAAGTACCCCGGCAATTGAAAAAATAAATATTGATTTCGGTACCGGAGGAAGGGAAAAACCCGATCCTTCGGAAGACCCCTGGGATTCCTGGATTTTCAAAACGAGTTTCTCCGGATTTTTCAATGGAGAGGCTTCTTCTGAATCCGCCAGTCTTTCAGGCAGCTTCTCGGCAAACCGTACAACAGAAGATTTAAGATTAAGCTTCAGCTTCAGCAATTCATACAGGGAGAATTCCTATTCATACGAAATTGAGGGCTCCAATTATGAATTTACCAATATTACCCGGAGCCAAAATCTGGGGGGAAGCGCTGTTAAGTCAATCTCCGACCATTGGTCCCTGGGCGCCTGGGGTACAGCATCAAAATCAACTTTCGGTAATATCGATTTCAGCTGGTCTCTGCAGGGGGGAATAGAATATAATTTCTTTCCTTACACAGAATCTTTCAACAAACAGCTCCGCTTTGGATATAAAATAGGGCCTTTGTACAATAAATATTTTGAAGAGACAATTTTTTCAAAAACGAGCGAGCAGCTCTACAGCCAGACGGCATCAATCAATCTCGACCTTACGCAGCCGTGGGGCTCTGTAAGCCTCGGTGTTTCAGGGTCTAATTACCTTCACGATATGAACAAATACTATCTCTCCTTTAACACCTATTTTTCGGTAAATCTCTTTAAGGGGCTTTCCCTTAACTGTATGTTCGATTATTCGAAAATCCGGAATCAGGTTTCACTTGCAAGAAGCGGTGCAAGCGTTGAAGATGTCCTTTTGCAGATACGCCAGCTTGAGACACAGTATTCCTATTTTGCCTCGGTAGGATTATCCTTCTCATTCGGTTCAATTTTTAACAGCATTGTTAATCCCCGTTTTGGCGGCGGCGGAAGCGGCGGCGGAATGGTGATTTATTATAATTGAGTTTTATACCCCCCCCTTGTTTACAACACCCCTATAAACAGAAAAAGTCCCGTTAAACGGGACTTTTTCTTTTAAACCTATTAAAATCAAACTTACTTTAAGTCGGTTACTTTAGCAATGTCGTCAAGCTTTACGAATTTTTCCTGGAATTTATAGCTGCCGTTCTTTGATTTCACGGTTTTAATGAATTTCACTGTTGTAAACGGTGATTTCTTTTTTCCTTTGGCTTTATCGCCGAAAGTTTGTGTTTTAGCCATGAATAAAACTCCCTGATTTTGGGGCTAAATTTAAATAAAAAGTTGTTTAAATGGAAATTTAAGAGAGAAAATTATTTAAAAAAACGACAAAAAACCTGTTTTTCACCTTAAAAATGAATTTTCCCTTAAATTAAGTCAAATCCGTGAACCCGGCATCGGTTACCGATGCAAGGTCTTCCGGTTTCATAAAGAGCTGCATTCCCCTGGTACCGGCACTGAAGTAGATTTTCTCAAAAAGCTGGGCTGTTTCATCGATAAATGTTGGAAACGGCTTTTTCATTCCTATCGGTGAGCATCCCCCTCTTATATAGCCGGTCAGTCCCAATAGGTCCTTTACCTTTATAAGCTCAATCTTCTTGGATCCCGATGCAGATGCGGCTTTTTTCATATTGAGCTCAAGGGGCCCCGGAATTACGAATACAAAATGCTCATTATGCTCGTTTACGGTAACCAGAGTCTTAAATACCATATCCGGTTCGGCATTAATCTTTCTTGCCACCGAAATGGCGTCAATTTCATCTTCAGAGGATTCATATTCAACACAGGAATGTTCTATCCCTTTCGATTCAAGTATTCTTACTGCATTAGTCTTTGACATTGCATAATCCGATTTACTTAACAGCTAAAAATAAAATAATTTTATCACACAGGGCAAAAAAAAGAGGCGCCTAAGCGCCTCTGCAATTTTAGGTAGAATTCAGTTTATCCTTTTCTGAGCTGTATAAAGTCTGCAAGAATATTAGCGCCTTCCATCAGTTCAAAGTCCTTGCTTTCCTTTTCGGGGAGATTAACTTCCCCTTTTACTTTCAGCTTAAGGGCCTCTCTTT
>JAEXUB010000033.1 GCA_023453125.1 Bacteroidota bacterium | reverse complement strand
AGGAGACGGTCTCCCACAACAATAATTCTATCTGTATTTACCAATTTTTCCTCAATTTAATGCCTAAAAATAGCATTAAAGAAAATTTTGAGCAAATCATTGACAAAGAGAAGAGAAGGAGTTATATTGGAAACGTAAAAAACAAAAATAGTTTCCATTATGATTGAAGAAAAGAAGAATCTGCTCAAAAACATAACCGAAAGCTTTCTGGCTAAGGGGTTTTATAAAACCACAATGGATGAGATAGCTTCGGACCTGAGGGTAAGCAAGAAAACCATCTACAAGTACTTTCCCACAAAGGAAAACCTGATTTAGCTGATTATCCACTCAATAGTCTTTACAATAAGAAGGGAATTCAGGAATATACTTAACCTGGATAAAAGCTCGGTTGAAAAGATGCTCCTCATAAGTAATTTTTTCGTCTCTATGGCCTCGAGGGTAAACTTTAACACTCTGCTCGAGATAAAAAAACTCGGCCCGCAATTCTGGGAAAAGATTGAGAAACTGAGGGCGCGCGAAGTCTTTGCAAACTTCGGAAGGCTGATTGAGCAGGGGCAGAAGGAAGGATATGTTGTTAACGCCCCGAAAGAATTAATTCTGCAGATTTACATTGCGGCTATTCAGGCGGTTATAAATCCCGACTTTATAGTAAAAAACGCATTCACTACGCGTCAGGCAGGGGAGATGACAATTGAAATTATCTTCAACGGAGTTCTCACCGAAGAAGGAAAAGTTTTATATGAAAAATTAAAAGCGGAAAAAATATGAAAAAGATATTTGCACTATTGATTGCTTCAGCTTTGGTATGGGGCTGTTCCGACGACGGTAAAAACATTATTGCGGAGGAATCGGGGACAATAGAAAGTACCGATGTGATAATCAGCTCACAGACAGCAGGGAGAATTATAAAAATGAATGCCGATGAAGGATATGAGGTAAAAAAAGGGGATACGCTTCTGGTTGCGGATACCGAACTATATGAGCTTCAGCTTAAGCAGGCAATTGCCGGAAGGGATATTGCAAAAGCACAGCTTGACCTTCTTATTAAAGGGGCCCGCAAAGAGGATATCGCCCAGGCGCGCGAAATTTATAATCAGGCATCGGCAAATTTAGCCCTTGCTGAAACCGATAAAAAGAGAATGGAAGCTCTTTACGAAGGGCGTTCTATTTCTAAAAAACAATTGGATGATGCTATGCTCCGCTACGATGTTTCGGCCTCTCAGTTTAACGCGGCAAAACAGAATCTGTCGAAAGTTGAGAATATAGCCCGTCCTGAGGAAATAGCACAGGCCAAAGGAAATCTTGAAAAAGCAGAAGCGGGAATTGAGCTCCTTAAGAAGAGCATAAGGGACTGCTACGTTGTATCCCCAATTGACGGTATAATAGTAAAAAGATTTGTAGAGCAGGGGGAGACAGTTGGAATGATGTCCTCTCTTTTTAAAGTATCGAATCTGTCAAGAGTTGAAGTCGTGATATATGTTTCGGAGAAAAGCCTTCCGGAAATAAAGCTTAATCAGACGGCAGAAATTACAACCGACGGAGAACCGGATAAAGTGCGCACCGGAAAAGTGATCTTCATTTCCCCGGAGGCGGAATTTACACCGAAAAATATTCAGACTAAAGAAGAGAGAACTAAACAGGTTTTCGCGGTTAAAATTGCAATAGATAATCAGGACGGCGCTCTTAAAACAGGGCTTCCGGTTGATGTAAAAATTAAAAAATAAAGACCCGATGAGCATTATAACCATAAATAATCTGCACAAATCATACGGTGAAATTAAAGCCGTGGATGGGATAAGCCTTTCCGTTAACCGGGGGGAGATGTTCGGACTCGTTGGTCCCGACGGAGCAGGAAAGACAACTACTATCAGAATAATGTGCGGACTGATAAATGCCGATAACGGGGAAGTGCGTTTATTAAATGAAGAGATAAAAAAGAACAGAAAAGGAATACAGCACAAAATTGGCTACCTGTCGCAGAAATTCAGTCTTTACGGGGACCTGACGGTAGATGAAAACATCGAGTTCTTTGCGGATATACATAATGTTAAGAATTATCACGCCAGAAGGAATGAAATGCTCGATTTCACCCGGTTAACTCCATTCAGGGACCGGCTGGCCGATAAACTTTCCGGGGGAATGAAGCAGAAGCTGGCGCTTGCCTGTTCCCTTATTCATAAACCGGAAATATTGTTCCTTGACGAGCCGACTACGGGGGTTGATCCGATATCAAGAAGGGACTTCTGGAAAATTTTATCGAACCTGCTTAAGGAGGGAATAACAATTTTTATTACAACCCCCTATCTGGATGAGGCGGAGAGATGCAATAGGGTGGCATTGATGAACGGTGGAAAGATAATTTCGATGGACGAACCGGCAAAGATAAAAGAATCACTTGGAATGACAGTATTTGAAATTGTATGCTCAGACGTGCGGAGAGCCAATGAAATAATTAAATCAAATACGCGTTATGATGTACATCTCTTCGGAGACAGGATTGATGTTATTATGGATGCGGAGGGGAAAGCGGAAGAAGTTGAAAAGCTTCTTTCAGAGAATGGAATCGAAATTATATCGACGGGGATAAGGCTTCCCTCGCTTGAAAATATTTTAATGCATTTAATTAAGTAGCTATGTATTCAATAGAAGTAAAAAATCTTACAAAGAAATTCGGAAAATTCATTTCGGTGGATAATATTTCCTTTAAGGTAAAAAAAGGGGAAATATTCGGATTCCTGGGGGCAAACGGAGCCGGAAAATCTACAACAATAAGAATGCTATGCGGAATTATCGAGCCTACAGAGGGGGATGCGCTTGTAGGGGGATACAGCGTTGTTAATGAACCCGATATGGTTAAGAAGAGCATCGGCTATATGTCCCAGCGGTTCTCTCTTTATAACGACCTTTCGGTAGAGGAGAATATTAATTTCTTCGGTGGAATATACGGATTAAACGGAAAGGAACTGGAAGAGAGGAAGAAATGGGTTCTAGAAATTTCGCAGCTCGGCGGAAAGGAAAAGATATTAACAGGCTCTCTTCCGGGGGGAATTAAACAGAGGCTGGCACTTGGAACCGCGGTTATACACAGGCCCAGGATTGTATTTCTGGATGAACCCACAAGCGGAGTGGATCCGATATCTAGAAGAAATTTCTGGAATCTGATTCACGAACTCTCAGCGGGGGGTACTACAATATTTGTTACAACCCACTACCTCGAAGAAGCGGAGTACTGCAACAATATTATATTAATAGATGCCGGCAGGCTGGTTGCCGAAGGAGGCGCAAAGGAATTGAAGGTAAAATATATTAAACACCGCATATACGAAATTGAATGCGATCCCGCAGCGGAAGCACTTGATGTGCTCGAAAAATCGGGCTTTGCAGAGGATGCCGCAATTTTCGGAAATGCTATTCACGTTAGCGTTAACAGCAATTTAGAAGATACAGACCGGATTGTTGACGAACTTGTGAATCACTCCGTATCCGTTAAAAGAATAAGGCAGATTATTCCAACACTCGAAGATGTGTTTATTCATCTTCTTGAGAAGAAGGATTAGGTATGTTCAGCAGGATAAAGGCCATATCGAAGAAGGAATTAAAACAGCTTCTCCGGGATAAGAGGATGCTCTTTGTACTATTTTTCTTTCCCGTCTTCCTTTTAATTGTATTCGGATATGCGGTAAACTTTGATGTCAAGAATATCAAGCTTGCTGTGTACGATAAAAGCCACACGCGCGAAAGCAGAAATCTTATAAATACATTTGAAAGCTCGGGTTATTTCAATGTTAACCGTTATATTCAGAAGGAGGGGGAAATAAACAGTGTGCTGGATGAAAAACTGGCGCAGTTAATAATAGTAATACCGGAAGATTTTATAAGAAAACTCTATTCCCCTAAGGAGAAGCCTGAATTTCAGGTGCTGGTTGACGGCGTTGACGGGAATACCGCAATGATTATTAAAAATTATGTTGATGCCGCCGTTAATTATTTCAATTCCGGATTCCAGAAGGAGCAGTTTGCAAAAGCTGGAATTAAAAGCAGTCCGCTTTTAGATATTCGTCCGGTTTTCTGGTTCAACCCGGATATGAATACAACAAAATATCTCCTCCCCGGACTGATAGCAATGATTTTAATTCTTACCGCTACACTTACTGTTTCTCTCTCCCTTGTAAGGGAAAAAGAAAGAGGAACAATAGAGCAGATTAATGTATCGTCAATAAGAATTGTTGAGCTGCTGGTAGGCAAATCTCTCCCCTTTTTAATTATTGCTCTAATAAATGCCGGATTCATTCTGGCCGCCGGGTATATTCTTTTTGATGTAACGGTTAAAGGGAGTTTTCTCCTTCTTATTTTGAGCACACTTGTATTTCTTTCATCGGCTGTATCCCTCGGGATATTCATATCCGCGGTTGCAGACAGCCAGCAGGTTGCATTTTCAATTGCTACATTTGCAACGCTTCTTCCATCCCTTCTCCTCTCCGGATTTGTCTTCCCGATAGACAATATGCCCTATGTAATACAGATAATAACTAATCTAACTCCGGTAAAATTTTTCATAGTGCCTTTAAGGGGAATAATGTTAAAAGGAGTCGGGCTCGAAGCATTCGGAATGCAGCTTGTTTATCTTCTTGCATTCACTCTTGTTTTCCTTACTCTTGCATTTGCCGTGCAGAAAAAGAAGGAGTTTAAAGCCTGATGAAGACAATACTGCATTTCATAAAAAAAGAATTTCTTCAATTCCGCCGCGACCCGAAGATGTTTATGATTATTCTGGCCGCTCCGGTAGTGCAGCTTATTCTACTCGGCTATGCGGCTAATTTCGATGTAAAGACGGTACACACTGCGGTATTGGATTACAGCAAATCGGAAATGAGCAGGAACTATATTGAATCCCTTGAAAGCACCGGCTATTTTACCATTGATTATTATCCCGCCGATTATGAGGAAATGACCGGTTTAATTGACAGGGGTAAAGTCCTGATGGGGATAACGATTGAGAGAGATTTTGAGAAGATGATTTACCGCGGCGAAGGGGGAAAGGTTCAGATGATTCTTGATGCTTCGGACGGCAATTCCGCATCTATTGCGGCGGGATATGCAGCAGGAGCCGGCTCTCTTTTCGGCAAAAGAATTACTGCCGAGTTCCTTGAAAAGAAAGGGAAGAAGCTTACACTTATTAATCCGGTATCGGCTCAGACCAGAGTCTGGTTCAATCCGGAACTGAAAACCCGCAACTATATGATTCCCGGTATTGTTGCCCTCTTATTAATGGTGGTAACCCTTATCCTTACATCTCTTGCAATAGTTAAAGAGAAGGAAATCGGCACCCTTGAACAGCTTATTGTTACTCCGATACGCCCCTATCAGATGATTGTAGGAAAACTTGTTCCCTTTGCCATTCTCGGATTTATATCTGTGATAATAGTTCTGACCGCAATGAATGTAATATTCAGCATTCCGGTCAAAGGGAGTGTTCTGTTCCTCTTCGGCGCAACATTTATTTATGTGCTTTCCTCTCTGGGACTCGGATTGTTCGTCTCAACAATCTCAAAGACACAGCAGCAGGCTATGATGCTGGCAATTTTTGTGGTAATGATGCCGATGGTCTTTCTCTCCGGATTCACCTTCCCGATTGAGAATATGCCCGTTTTTATTCAGGCGCTCACATACATTATCCCCCTCCGCTATTTTATGGTAATTATAAGGGGAGTGATTTTAAAGGGAGTAGGAATTGCGGAGCTTTGGCCCGAAATGGTTGTACTCCTTTTTATGGGGGTTGCCATCCTTTCCTTCTCAATAATGCGTTTCAGAAAAAAACTGGATTAACAGGAATAGGGTCTTTCATTCCGGTAAAATTCATATATTTCTAAAAAAGAAAAGCATTAATATGAAATTCCGAACAGAAATCAGCATTCCTGCCAGTCCTCTTAAAATTGAGCATGAGGATAAAATACTTACACTCGGTTCCTGTTTTGCCGAGAACATCGGCGAGAAATTCAGTTATTATCTTTTTAATGTTTTCCCGAATCCTTTCGGCGTTCTGTATAATCCGGTATCAATATATAATTCGCTTGAGCTTGCTCTCTCCGGAAGAGAATTCGCAGGCAATGATCTGTTTTTTGACAAGGAAGAATGGCACAGTTTCTATCATCATTCCGATTTTTCGCATCACGAACCTGAAGAATGCCTTAAGAAGATAAATTCCCGCTCAAAAGAAGTGAGGGAATTTATTAAACAGGCAGAGTGGATTATTATTACACTGGGGACTTCATTTGTCTACCGGCACAAGGAGAGGGAACAGATAGTATCCAACTGCCACCGGATACCTGCCGACCGGTTTGAGAGAATGCTTCTTAGTCCCGATGAATCGGAAGGATACCTAAATAAAACAATCTCCCTTCTTCGCAAAGAAAATAAGAATATAAAAATCATTTTGACTGTAAGCCCTGTACGCCACATCAAGGATGGGTTTGCAGAGAATCAGCTGAGCAAATCGTCTCTGGTTGTTGCAGTACATAATTCGGTAAAGAGAAATGAAAATGTCCTTTATTTCCCTTCATATGAAATTGTTATGGATGACCTGCGTGATTACCGCTTTTACGAGAGGGACCTTTTACATCCTGACGCATTTGCGGTTGAATATATCTGGGAGAAATTCGGCGAAGCTTTCTTAAGCGGCAGATGCCGAGAGGTAATGTCCGATATTGAACCATACGCATCCGGGATTAGGCACCGGATTAATAATACGGAGTCTCCAAACAGTAAAAAATTTATTGAAAGCCTCGAATCGAAAAAGGAATCCCTTATTGAAAGATACCCTTATCTTAATTTAACCTAAAACTATCCCCCTCCGGCAATTCAAGTACAGAATATTTTTGTTTCCATTTATGGAAATAATTTATAGATTGAATATATAATCAGAGCCAATTTGTACAGATAAAAACGTTAGATGAAATTTTGATTTTGTCGGTTTTATAAGTGTATATATATAGTTGGTGCGCAATCCGGGGAGAAAGTTTCGGTTGGCTGTATTGAGTTTCTTTTAAAGAAGGCATTGAATTCCATAGACCTATAAGAAAGAGTTTATTAATTATTTTAATTAATTATTCTTCAACCAAAAAACGGGGCATCTTAATGAAAAGAAACAAAACCACGGTTACAATTTTCACGGCTGTTTTATTTATGCTTTGCCTGGCGGGAAAGAGTTTTGCGCAGCAGCAGCTTGTGCAGGATGATTTTCTTCCTAAAAGCACAAAAGAAACAAAGCTTTCTAAAGCCGAACAGCTTAAGATGAGCAAAGGGGAGTTATTTCCGGCATCGGAAAAAAAGAAAAGAGTTAAAGGAATTGTAAAATTCGACGAGCCTAATCAGTTTGCCGAATATCAGAAAATGATCAGAACCGGCGACGGCGAGATAAATCATTCATACAGCGTTGGCTATCAGTCAAGCGAGCTCCAGAAAATGCTTGCAAGCAAGCCCCTCGGCAAACTGGGTACCAGATTAAACTGGATTGACAGAGGGCCGGGCAATGTGAGCGGCAGAACAAGAGGAATTCTTGTGGAGCCGAGAGTTGCAGACCGCAAAACATGGATTGTAGGTTCTGTAGGGGGCGGCATCTGGAAAACCACCAATGCGGGTTTGACATGGGAAAACAAGACTCCCGAAATGCCTAATCTTGCAACCACAGTGCTGGCACAGGCTGCATCGAGCCCTAATACAATTTACTGCGGTACAGGAGAAGGATTTTATAATGCCGACGCTGTTAACGGCGGCGGTATCTTTAAATCCAACGATAACGGCAATACCTGGACCCTTTTGCAGTCAACCGCAAATTCAAATTTCAGGAATGTTAACAGAATTATTGTTGATCCAAACAGACCCGATGTAGTTCTTGCGGCTACAAATGAAGGTCCCGCCGGAATCTGGCGTTCCACAAACGGCGGATTAAACTGGACTAAAGTATTTACCGCTTCGGGAAGAGTGCAGGATTTAAGAGCAACTCCCGGCAACTTCCAGATTCAGTATGCTACTGTTAACGGAGTAGGCGTTTATAAATCTGTTGACGGCGGTTTGAACTGGGTAAAAACCAGCAGAGGCCTTGTTGCCGGAAGCAGATACGAAATTGCCGTTTCTCCAAAGAACCCGAATGTGATTTGGGCTAGTATCGAAGTAGGCAGCGGCTCTGCACTTGCAATGTCCAACGACGGCGCCGCAAACTGGTCAATTATAAATGCTGCTACTGGTACAACACCAAACTGGCTTAATGGTCAGGGATGGTATGATAATACAATTGAAGCGCATCCGTATAACGCCAATACAGTATTTTTCGGCGGCATTGATTTATGGAAAGCCGAAATGGCAGCCGGACAGGCATCATCGCAGGACTTTCTTGGAATAGACCTTGAAAACACCGGCTGGATTCAGTGGATAAACTGGGGCGGTTCTTTCAACGGCGGTTCAATTGGTAAGAGCATTGATTTCTACAACTGGACATTCAAACCATACGAACCGACTTACAGCGCGTCAAAACTTTCCAGTAATTATGTTGCCTGCGAACTCCGGTTCGGCCCCGGTAAATCGCAGAAGGCTCACGTATTCTATAGATCTGCCGGCAATATGTGGGAATTCAAAGGTTACGTTGATGTTCCTTTTGAAGCATGGGACATTACAAACAACAGACAGCTTGCAGTATCATTCCGCGACGGTTTGAACAACGGCTATTTCGAAATGAACGGCTGGGACGGGGGCACAAGCAGCGCGCGCGAATATATCATGATCCACGATCAGGTATATGATCCTGCAGCTCCGGACCCTGAAATAGGTGTTAACAACGGCGCGATAAATAAAATGCTCTATGCAATATGGGGACAGTTATTCGCAGGACAGACCTGGAATCAGGCTTCAATACCGGCAACAACAATAAGAATTAATTACGGCGAAAAAATTACAAAGTATGCAAACTTTACTCCTATTACAGACGGATACAATCAGTATTCACAGACAGATCAGTATGTGCACGTAGATCATCACAGCATAGTAATTGTGCCGATAGATGAAGCAACAAATAAATTCTGGATTCTAAACGGAAACGACGGCGGAGTTGCCGTATCGGAAGACGGCGGCGCTACATGGCGCGAAGCCTTGAGCGGCGGATATAATACAACTCAGTTCTACGGCATCGATAAGAAACCGGGAGCCAATGAGTATATAGGCGGTACACAGGATAACGGAACGTGGCTTTCTCCCAAAGGCACTCCGGCTTCCTGGAACAGTGCTTATTCAAGACCTATCGGCGGTGACGGATTTGATGTTGCATGGCATCATACCGATCCGAATAAGATTATCGGCGGTTATCAGTATAACGGATTTTTCCGCACCACAAACGGAGGAACCTCCTGGGTATCTGCGAGAACCGGATTGACAGATAATGGAAGCGGCAAAGGCCCCTTCATTTCCAAAATCGGCGAATCGAACAGCGATCCTGATATAATTTATACAACCGGAATTTCGGGCATCTGGCGTTCCGAAAACTTCGGCGGAAGCTGGACTAAAATTACTCCTGCCGGATGGAGCTATAACTCCCTTTCGACTCCGGTTGCAATTTCCATTGCCGATCCTCAGATTGTATGGGCCGGCAACGCACTTACAAATACCTCTTCTACTTTGTTCTTATCACAGGACGGCGGATTAACATTTACAGCCGTACCAAGGCTTTCAATTGCTATGGGAACAATTACCGGTATCGATACTCATCCTACTGACCCGAATACCGCTTATCTCACATTTTCAATTGCGGGAAGGGCAAAAGTTCTCAAAACCACAAATCTGGGACAGACATGGACAGACATTACATCATTCACAAACGGTTCAAGCACAAACGGATTCCCGGATGTTGCAACCTACTGCGTAGTTGTAATGCCTTTCAATACAAACTGGATTTGGGTTGGAACAGAAATCGGTTTAATGGAATCGTTTGACGGAGGTGCTTCTTGGCATCTGGCAGATAACGGCCTCCCGGCAGTTTGTATCTGGGATATGAAGATAGTAGACAATGAAGTTGTTGTTGGAACACACGGCAGAGGAATTTATACAGTTGTCATACCTCAGCTTGAGGGATATACTCCTCCGGTTGTTACTTTGTCTCCTTTCTATGTTTCCTCAACACAGAATCCGGGCATTGTAAACGTAACTGCAAATCTCCGTTCGGCATACGATTCTGTAAAGGTCTTCATCGACGGCGTTTCTTCTTATAAAGCTCTAAATACAGCAGTTGGTAATTCAACATTCGCCGTGCCGACAACAAAGACAGGCACCGTATCGGTTCAGGTTGTAGGCTACAAAGCCAACAGAGGATTCAAGGCGGCTCCGGCTTCGGTAACTCTTCTTGCATACAAACCGGCCCAGGCTACATATGTAAATAATTTCAACGCGGCATCAACCGATTTCTCGGGTTCGGGATTCTCAGTTACCAAACCGGCCGGTTTCGGCTCTAACGCAATACATACTGTTCATCCATACGCAAACAATACAAACAACACCTATACACTTCTTGTACCTATTATTGTAAGCAATTCTAATCCATACGTTTAGTATGACGATATAGCTATTGTTGAGCCGGGAGATCCGGGTACAAGATTCGGCGACGAAGCATTCTGGGATTATGTTGTTCTTGAAGGTTCTAAAGACGGAGTTACCTGGACACCATTGGAAGATGGTTACGACTGTCAGCTCAATTCAA
>JAEXUB010000175.1 GCA_023453125.1 Bacteroidota bacterium | reverse complement strand
CATCAGATGCTCTGCAATACTTCCGGAATTCCAGACTTCTTCCTGGAACCTGAATACCAGAAAATTATGAACACTCCCCATACTCTAAATGATTTGAATAATATCATTAAAAACAAGCCATTACTCTTTGCTCCCGGCAGTAAATTCGAATGGAGCAATATGGCCTGGGCTATTTTAGGAAAGGTCGTAGAGGCCTTATCTGAAACAACTTACGAAGATTACTTTAGAAAAACAATCATTGCTCCCCTCAATTTGAAGAACACAGGCTTTGTGGATAAGACGAAGAGCATCGGAGAGGTCGCAGCGCAGGGGTATATCTACAATTTCGGGGAATATGCCCCTGCTCCCGACTATTATTTCTACTCCCAGCTGGCAGCAGACGGCATTATTACCACTCCTGAGGATATGGTGATCTTTATTAATGCATTAATGGAGGGAAAAATCATCTCAGAAGAATCGCTGAAGCTGATGCTTACCCCATATACCGAATCTGATAATAAAAACCGTAAGTATGGATATGGATGGTACTTAGGCTCTGTCACTTTACCTGACGGCAGGCAGGCTCCCGTTCGGCATTTGCCCGGCGGAATGAAAGGCTATCAGGCATTATACATTAATCTTGATGATAAATACTCGGTATCAATAACATCAAATTACTCAAATGCTCCCATAAACCAGATGATAAATTCTCTTGCAAATCTGCTCCTCTATAAAAAATATGAACTTCCTGCCAAACCGGCGGGCCCCTCTCTTGTTTCGGTCTATTTAAGAGAAGGGATGGGGAGCATGTTGAATTCTCTCGATTCTCTGCATTCCGGCAAAAAAATAACCGAGCCAGAGATGAATCTTCTCGCATACGAATTTCTGAACGGGGGAAAAATTGAAGAGGCAATTTCTATCTTCAAGTTTATTACCGGCAAATATCCAGATTCCTGGAATGCACACGACAGCCTAGGCGAGGCATTGGCAATAAAAGGGGATAAGGAAAATGCTATCTTGTCGTATGAGAAATCGGTCAGCCTGAATCGGGAAAATAATAATGGAATTGAGGCAATTAAAAAACTTAAAGGGGCCAATTAGGGGAATATATGGATAAAAAAGGCACTGTTAAAACTGGTAAAAAAATGAAGAAAGGAGTCAAGATGTTAATAGCTGCATTTATGAACATTTATATAGCAATAATTATGCTTTTTTATACCCCCGGCTGCAACCAGACTCCGGTAACTCCCGGAACCCCGGGGGCTAATGACAAATATATAGTCTCCAAAGTAGAGAGGCTGCAGACAATGATTGTTAAACTGCCGGAGAATTATAATCCTTCTGAAACCTATCCTGTTCTATTTGCGCTTCACGGCAACGGGGGGGATGCAGCGGGATTGGCAAGCCTGTTTAATGAGTATTCCTCAGCGCCCGTTATAATTGCAGTACCTCAGGGGCTCTACACAAAATACAGCGGAGGATATTCCTGGTTTTTCGAGACCAATGATAAAGACCTTTGGGAAGCGGGAGATCCATTAACAGTTGATAATATTATATCTCACATTACGGAGCTTAAGAGCAAGTATAAAATAGGTAAGGTTTACATTTTCGGATTCTCCCAGGGGGCATCCGTTGCCTATATGACCGGGCTGAAAAATCCTTCGGCAATCAGGGGTATTGCGGCCGTAGGAGGGAGTCTCCCCGATATAGATGTGAAAGGTTCTATTATAACCTCTGCCGAAGTTAACAATGCCGTGAACCTTAAAGTATTTATTGCCCGCGGCACGGGGGATCCGGTTGCAAGCCGAGAAAGCTATGACACGCAGGTGGAGTTCTTTAAAACCCGCAATTTTCCCCTTACAAATTTTCAGTATATGGGGGCGCACGAACTTAATAATGAAATTCTGGGAAGGATTTTCCTCTGGATAGAAGAGGATAAGAATTTATAGGTTTTACCTCAGTCAGGACTTCTACTTTTCCCCGTTAAGCCCGCATCTCTCCTATGCGGGCTTTTTAATTAGAGCAGTTTAATTTTTTTTGAGAACCAATAAATATCTCCTTTCTTTGTTCGCACTTATTACTTGCGTATGCAATTTAAAAGAAGTAATTTCCTTTAAGACTCAAAGGGGACTGGGAAAGTTTCACCCCCGCGAAGAGCAAATAATTCATTCCGTATTCTATAAGCATTTACTATTTCAATTGCTTTTCCTCTCAATTTTGGCAATTAACTTCTTTTCCGGCTGAATAAATATTAACCAGCAGGAGGCATTATGCCAAAACTCTATCCTTATAAGAACCTGGTCTATAAATCCACCGATGATGAAGAAATAATTTTCTCAATAGAATTTATTTCTGACGGAAACTCGGGGGATACTTATATAGACCTCCCCGGTGATGATGACAAAGAAATTAAAAGAGACGGTTCCGCCAATCTTGGCAGGGCAGGCAATTTAAAAGACTATCCAATTGTGACGGTATCCAATTTAAGAAACAGTAATCCCAATGTTCCATTAATTAAAGCGGCCTATTTTATTAATGGGAAGAGGATTCAATATCACGAGAATGACAAAGGGGAAACCGACTATCCTACCATTCTGCTTAAAATTAAAATAACCTGATTGGGGGGTAATCCTATGAAAAGAACCGGGATTATTATATTTATTCTTTTACTCTTGTCTTTTGAATCCGCGGCGCAGGATAAAATTGCAATGCTAAAGCCGCAGACCTCCCCCGCATCTTCAATTCTCGGATTGGATGCAGTTAAAGTAATTGCCCCGAAATCGGAACAGGCATTAATTGCCTCTCTCTATTCTAATTTCCTTAATAATTCCTCTCCGCAGGGGGATTTCTCACTTGAATTTACTCCTTACTGGATGACAGATCACGGATTGAAATTCAAGGAGTTTATTCAGCCGGAGGATTTGTTTGAAGGGCAGATTGTACGCAATTCATCATTTTCAATTGCAGTAACTCAGAAATTTTTACTGGGAGACAGCACCAATACAACAGGTATTGGGTTCGGTTACAGGACTTCAATCCATTTCCCCTCTGAAAAGGATATTGGAATAATCAACCGGATGGAAACTGTCCTCGATTCTGCAGACCGGATAAGAAGAGAGATAATTGCGAAAATTCCTGCCATTTACGATGAAAATAAAAAATATGATCTGTTTCTAAACGGCTTTCTCCCTGAAATTGAAAAGGCTGTTAAGAAAAATATCAAGGATGAAGATAATGCAGCTCTGCTGATAGAGAAAATTGTAAACGAGATTAAAAGCATTACCGGTTTCCGGAAAGGGGAAGATATTTTTATTGAAGAAGTGGATAATAGATTATTTGCTCTTTTAGGTACGGGGGAAGTCTTTAACTCCTTAAAAAAATATTTGGCAGAGAGACAAGGATTGACAATAGATATTGCTGCTTCGGCATTCCTGAATTTTCCCGATAATAATTTTGAATTTTCATTTTCTCCAAAGCAGGCAATATGGATTATTCCCTCCTACAGGTTTGCCGGCGGAATGAATTTCCTGAATATTATGGGAGTGGTCCGGTTTGAATTCTGCAGTCTCGATTATTATAAAAAATACTTTCCAAAGGCGGAATATTTCAGTAATAACATTGATTACGGCGCTTCAATTGGAGCTGATTTCAGCAATATTTCAATCCGTTTGGAAATAACAGGAAGGACGGGAAATTCCGAAACCCCGGCAGGTACAGATAATAACGGTAATCCTCTCTACCGAAAAGAAAGCGGCTCCGATTTTCAATACATAGGACAGATATGCTACAGGATAAATGACCAGATTATGCTCAATTATAGTCTGGGGAAAAAATTCAAGCCGGAGATTACTCCCGGAAATACTCTGCTTTCCCTTCTTTCAATTAATCTCGGGTTCGGCACTCCGGGGGTTGACAAATTTCCAATTGAAGGGAAATAAGCATTTGAAATATCATAAATAAACTTGAGGAGAATTCCATATGGAAACTTTAACTCTTATTGAACTTATCGGATGCAGTCTTTTCGGGGCTCTGCTCCCCGATGCAATCAGGATAGCAAAGAATAAAGATAACGTGGATATTCCGGAATTTCTAAAGCATCCCAATTTTTGGCTGAGCCTTGCAATACTCATTGTTATAAGCTTTGCCGCTAACCTGCTGGCAAGTCCAAAAACAGTTCAGGAAGCTATTGCTTTTGCATACGGCGCCCCCGAATTTCTTACAAAGTTATTATCAGGTAAAAACGGAAACGGCGCGAGCGGACCTCCGCCTTCCCAGGCAAGAACCAGGACGGATATTGCCAGGGATTTATCGGAATCGCTGAAGGATAAGAGACTTAAAAGTACTCAGGGCATTAAATTTGAAACTGATAAATATGATATGGAATTTCTGAATCTTAACGGCCCGGCGGTTAAGGTCGCTAAGTTACCATCAATAAGAGAATGGTGGGCAAGTTAAATAAGTCTTTGATTCTTAACCCCCGCATTACTGCTGCCGGTGAATATTCCCCGGCAGATTTAATGTCCCATTCAACCGCGGGAGAATAAATATCAGCAATTACTTCTATCCGGCGCCGGGGAGAATCCGGGGAAATGAATTATTCCCCTGAGGCAAGATGATATCCGGAGGGGGAGTATTATTGCCGGCGGGACTAAGGGAGTTAATTCTTCTGAGTGTGTCTTTAAGCAGTCCAAGCGAGCGCTGGCTTAAAAGGTCTATCTTAATAAGCCCCAGTTCTTCAATTGAATACATATCGGGCTGGGTTATAATC
>JAEXUB010000169.1 GCA_023453125.1 Bacteroidota bacterium | reverse complement strand
AAATCTTTTAATTTTCACAATTCACTCCGGATTGATGTTACCAATTATTACTTCAATAAGACCATCTTTTTAGTTAGAAGCTTTCCGGCTGTCTTTAGGGCATAGAAATAAGTGCCGGCCGACAAGGAGGAAGCGTCGAAATGGACCGAATGGATTCCGGGGGCTTTAACTTCATTAACCAGGAGCGCAACTTCGCGTCCCAATAAATCATATACAGCCAGATTTACGTCGCGCATTTCATAACCCGCAACACCCCCTGAAGAGGGAACAGAATACATTATTGTTGTTGAAGGATTAAAAGGATTGGGATAATTCTGCATTAGCTGGAAATCTGAAGGGAGCACCTCTTTATCTTCCCCAGTTGATGTAGGAGAATATTTTTCCACGTAATCTCCGGGAGTAAGAGTCCTTCCGGTAAAAGCACCATATTCGGGAGGATATTTATAGATTCTAAAAACCGCATTCATTTTTTCCCCCTCTCTTGCGGGATCATCCGGTATGGCGTCCCCCTGCGTCAGAGGCCCGTTTAATACAACCGGACAAATATATTTCCAAACCACGGTGCCGGATGAAGTTACTTCATAAAAGGTTCCGTGCGTTCCGTCGTCAACCATTGTGTTGCCGTTCTGGAGCCGGTAAGCACCCGAAATTGCAGCGGCATACATCGACGAGGGGGGTGTTGCAACCCAGGACCATGTAATGGCTGAAGGGCCGAAAAATGAGCCCGTGTTCCTTGTATAATTCCCGTTAACATCTACGGGAGGTGTGAATTCCTCTACAGAAGAGTAATTTCTGCCAAGCCCATTATTGAAAACCGTTATGTTGCCGGCTCCCGGAAAACCAGGCTTAATCCACTCGGCATCGTGCTGCTGATATAATTTCTGGTCGCTCGCACTTCCCATTCTGTAGCAGACCGGATTTCCCCATCTGTATAGGAGGTCTCCCCCCTTTCCATATTTACCGCCGGAATGCCCTGCAGCTTCGGCGCTGGTAGTACTGTGATCAATAATCCAAACTTCGCTGTTGTTTCTTACGCTGAGCATTATCTGGTCGAGCAAAGGGTTATAATCTATTGAATTCATATGATTCCAGAACTGCGGAATCTCCTTCTGGTCTCCTGCACAATCAATCAGTTCCGGATGATCCCTTACGGTACCGTAATTTGATTTTGCAGCATCGTAATCCTGTATCAAATGATCCCATACGTGCCAGGCCCATACTATAGTTCCCCCCGAAGGATAAGTAGGCTTAATTTCATAAACCGCATCTGGAAGCATATATCCTTTCTGCTGAATATCGGGCTGCATCTTGTTAGGGTTAAAACCGGCTGCAATCACTTCGGCATATGTTTTCTTTTCAACGGCAAGCACAATAATATTACCGTTGGGAAGCATTCTTATATCATGATGCTGCATATATAAATCCGTGGATATATCCATCTCCCATACGAGGTTGCCCTCCCAGTCATATTCTTCAATTCTGCCCCCTTCTCCCCCTCCGGTGCCCAGTTTCCCCTTTGTCATGCATGACCTCAGAAGATGCCCATTTTCAAGAAGATAAACCGATTGCCCCGGCTCATAAATACTCTTGGTCCATTTGTTTATTATTCTTCCCTCATTATTTATTAGATAAGTATATGGATAATGCTTAGGCGAGAATAGAATATATCCATCCATCGCCCTGCTGTCGTTAATCATAACACCGACTGTCCGGGTCTGACCTGGGGTTTTTATTGAAGCAGATATTAAAACGATGAAAATCAGAACAGTGCTAACAAAAAACTTCTTCATATTAACTCCGGTATTTATTTCATTAAGATCATTTTTTTTACTGAAGCCGAGACACCCGATTTAAGCACTAGGAAATAAACTCCGGCCGCCAGATTTCCGGCATTAAATGTTATCGTATAGTTCCCGGCGGGCTTAACTTCATTTACAAGCATTGCGATTTCTCTTCCAAGGGGATCATAAACTTTCAGGGATATAAACGGCAAATGAGAATTATTTGACCCGGAAAAAGAGGGTACGGAATATTTGATTGTAGTAGAGGGATTAAAGGGATTGGGATAATTCTGATAAAGAAAAAAATCATTTGGAAGAGAATTCCCACTCTGTTCAATATCAGTTGTTGAAGGGCCAAAGTTCCGCGCAATTCTGAATCCGACGTGATACCAGGGATGATTGGGGTCTTGAGGACCTCTGTAAAAAGAAGGATTCCGGTTAGAAACTCTTGAATGCCCGTCGTTAATGGAGGTGGTTGAATAACCGTTATACCAGTTCCCTCCTCTCATTCCCCTGTATGCCTTTCCGTCGGGCATAATAAAACCGGAATCGGGACCCTTCGGATTATCGTATATGCTGACGCTGTAATAATTATTTCCATACCAGTCATTCACTAATTCCCAAACATTTCCGGCAACATCATAAAGCCCGAATGCATTCACGCTGTTTGAAGTCTGATACGATGTTGCGCTGCCCGGCCAGTTATATTCTGTTTTAAGATGCAGCCTGCCGTCATAAAAGCCAGCCGGTGTGGTAAAAGGATAGGAGGCTTCATTAGTCCCTTCGTACGGATCTTTCGAATCGGGCCAGTTGGCTTTTGTAATTGTCTGGTCATTTCCCCAGGGATAATTATAATAGGGATTAGTCTGGCCTCCGCGTGCGCCCCATTCCCACTCTGCCTCGGTAGGAAGCCGGTATCCGTTCCTGGTAAAATCACATTCCCAGGTTGTAAGGTTATAGCATTCCTGAAGTCCGTTTTGCAGACTCAGCCAGTTGCAGTAAGCAGCGGCTCCAAACCAGATCACTCCTACTACCGGATGATTTCCCCTGAAATCCGCTATGGAGAATACCTTCCCATCATAGCTTATGCTGTAGTATTTGGCCGTCTGGTTGGTGTAGCAGTAAATATCGCTTTTGCCTGCCGCATACACTGCATTGTTTCTAACTTCAATTAAACCTTGAGACAGGGAGCAGTTTAAGAATGCTATAAACTGATTGTTGGTCGTTTCGGTAACGGCCATATTAAAAGCATTTATCTTTACATTATGAAGGGGCAATTCGTCGCTAGGATGGCTTGGGTCTACAAATCCGAAATGGTCTCCCATTGCATATTCTCCCCCTGTTATTTTTACTTCAGTTATGTTCAGGTCGCTGTTATCTACTCCCCCCCGCACCAGTATAACATATTCTTTTCCTGTCTTGTCGCTGTAGGATACGATTCCGTAATCAACATTAATATCCCAGGCTTTACTTGTAGTCTGTATTAATGTTGTGGAGGACCAGTAATTACCGGAAATTACATTAGGAAAGTATGTTTTGTTAAAAGAAGGTTTGTAGAGAGCGGGGTCGTTTAACGACTGGATTTCCTTAATATTTGGAATCCTCCAGTCCGACTTCCCGGCAAGAGTAATTGTTTTACTGTAAGCAAGCGCCTCTTCCCATGTCATTAATGAGGAGGAGGAATATTTCTGCCAGATCAGCCCGGTGTAATTATCTTTTATGGTTCCATTACCGATGTCTGAAAATCGGGCAACAGAAAAAGTTGTAGTGTAGGGATTCCGCACCGCTTTAACATGAAATCTTTTACTCCCTCCGGCGCTTATTGTTTCAGTCTTAGGATGAGGGCCAATGCCGCCCCCACCGTTCGCAGCCCACACTTTAGAAGTATCATCTCCCCTTCTATTGCCCGACCACCAGTACTCAGCCGCCGATGCAGTAAAATAGAAGCTGTTCATTGCCGGATTTATCCTTTCATGATTAAGGATAGAATAGATTTCAATAGCAGCAGGAAGACGCCAGTCGCTGTATCCGGCTAATCTGAGATTTCTGCAATATACCGAGGCCGCTTCAATAGTCATTTCCCCGCCGTCTGCCTTCTGCCACATCAATCCGGTTATATTGTCGGTAATTGTACCGTCACCGTTATCGGTATATGAAACCGGATTTATAATGATGTCGGCATCTTCTCCCGCGGTTAATGTATAACCGGTATTCTGTCCTGTATCAGGAAGTCTGAAAGGAATCAGCTTTTGAGCCAAAACCAGCTGCGTGAGAGTGAACGCAAAAAGAGAGATCTTAACCATAAACTTCATAACGGGTCCCATAAAAGATTCAATATTGAATTACCTGATACCTGTATCAAAAAACATATCGGCATTTATAAGAATCAGACAACAGATAACAGAAAAACTTGCGCTAAATATTTAGGCGTGTTAAATAAAATGTTTTTATATGACCGATATCACTCTGCCCAATCTTCTCTTAATAATTATTCCCATTTCCGGGAGTAAAATGTAAGTATTATAAAAGGACGCTTTGTATTATAATTACCGGCAATAACATCCCAATTGCTGCAGGCAGTTCTTAACGCGCTTGGAGAAAGGAAAAAGATAGGCACCCGCAGGTGCCTGTTTATTGTTTTCTATAGAACAACGGTTAAATGAAATATTACTTAAACATAAAATCAGTATTAATTATTTCGGGCATATTAGCCGGCTGCGAATAGAGGAAAGCTCCGGAAGGATTAACATACCCAAGCTGCTGAACTAGAGAGGTCAGTTTTAATTTCTGTTCCGATGAAAGAGAATTATAAACCTGGGCAAATACAGTAGCATAATAATAACTTATTTCACCATCCAGCTGGCCGTACCTTTCTGACAGGGACAAAACAGTTGCCTGATTTGCACTCCCCTCAGAGATAAACCTTCTAAGTTCGATGGATATTGCCTCTCTCTTCTGAATGAGTTCAAGTAGGGCATTTTTCTGCAGATTAACAATGTTTCTCACTTTTTCTGCCTGCTCCGCGGTAAGAGCATTCAGAAAATCCTCTCCTGCGCTCGCCGTTAACTGTTCATTTATAGTGTAATTCGGATTTCCCATTGCCGGCCAATCCTTTAAATAGAACGAACCGAAATATGTCCCCTGTCTTTCGGGACAGAAATAGACATCTGCGGCAACTGAACCTGCATACCATGCATATATTTCACTTGCATAGGTCATAACAGCTACATTAACGTCTCTGTCCAGGTTTAGAGCCCTAAGCGGATCGGTCAGGGTGCTGTTCCAGTTTCCAATCCCGTTAAGAGCTTTAAGAGCATCCAGTTTGCTCTTTTGCTCGTCAGTGAGAGAGCTTAGTATTGATCCGAAAAGCTTAGCCCTGTCATAGCTTATCAAACCGTCAATTCTGTACAGCTCCGCAGTATAAGCCATAACCGCCTCTTTGCTTAGCTGTGTTGTTCCGGAAGGAAGATCTCCCTCCTTAAGTCGTCTGAAGGCTGACAGCAAAGGAAATCTCCTATAGGCAAATTCGTTTATTAACTCAATCTGATTCTTAGCTCTTGCAACAAACAAGCCTATCTGTTCCGAAGTAAGTATGTTTAAAATATTATGAGCGATAATTGTAACAAAGCTTGTATTATGCCCAAGATTTGTAGCATCATTATCCCTCAGATACTGGAACCCGCTATAGTCTGCTACTTTGCCGGGGGGAAGAAAAGACTGCGAGCCCACATTCCCTGTAAGAAATGCAAGACCGTCGAATGCAATGGTATTCCTCTGCGCCTCGTCCGAAATAGTCTGTTCAATTGTAAACCGGGCGGTTGAAATATCCCCTTCAGAAGATTCGGGAGCTACCATAATCTCACCGCTCTCTTTGGTGCAGGAGGAGAAGAACAGCATCATAATTATGGCTATAAATAGTAGAGAATATTCCGTAAAAAACTCTTTTGATTTTATTGGACTGCCGAAGCCGGTGCTTCGAGCGTCAGATCTTTTGCGCCCCGATATTTCTTTCTTTTTCATGGCGGAACCTCCTTGCTTGTTGCAATGAAATTATTTCAAATTGGAGATCTTAGTTAATATGAAACCTTTTGCTCCCTTTATTGCATCAGACAACTGTCGCATGAAAAACTTGCAGGTATTTTTCCGGTAGCAAATTTGAATAAGTGGATATGGTGCTGCAGCGCACATACGGCTGCATTATGCATCTTTAGTATTTTGAAGGATTTCTTAAAAAAGAATGTTATCTAAGGTAAACCATTTTTCTGCTCTGCGATAATGAACCTGCTGTGAGCCTGTAAAAATATACCCCGCTTGCGAGTCCATATAAAGAGGGATTAAAATCGGCTGAATAGGTCCCCGGTCCTTTCATTTCATCAACAAGGGTGGCGACTTCTCTTCCCATTATATCGAACACCTTTAGGGAAACCCTAACCTGCCCGTTTACCGCATTGCTTTCCGGCACAGAATATTTTAAAGTTGTTCTCGGATTAAAAGGATTTGGATAGTTTTGTAACAATTTGAAAGCATCCGGCAATTGTCCAGTGTTAGAGGCTGAAACGGTTCCTGCAGGATTTATTGTGTAAGAATCGCTTATCATTCCGTTTATTCTATCATTGTTTTCGGCCGAAGGGAGATAAGATCGGACATATTCGACTTTGGATGAATTCTGGTTAACAGTAATTTTTAGGAAACCGGAGCAAGGGATAATGGTACCCGATGTATATCCGTATTGCTCTGCTGGCCCGGCGTTTTTATAATTTGGATTTCCCGGCTGAGGAACCTCCTGATAAATAATTCCGTCCAGTTCCTGCTTTGCATAAAAATGGTCATGGCCGTGAAAGAACACATTAACTCCGTGCTTAACCATAAGCTGATGTATGGGCATTTCCCAGGAACCTCTGTTCGATGTAAATCCCCAGCTTCCATCCTTATTCTTTCCCCCCATTTCATAAAATGGTACGGCCTCAGCACCGCCGCGTCCGTCAGTGCTCCCGCCGCCTATAATCTGATGGGCAAATACAAATTTGAATTTGGCGCTACTTCTTTCGAGTACTCCCTTAAACCATTCATATTGTTCTTTTCCTAGAGTCCAGCTCCAGTTATCGACATAAATATTTGGCTTATTCATAGTATACCAGTAGGGATCCAGAACAACAAAAAGAGCATTGCCCCATTCCCAGGAATAAAAATTCTGCCTTAGGCCGACAAATGGTTCGCTTTTATTGTTGCCCGAATAAAAATTATCAGGAATTGGGTTGGGAAAATATTTTGTTCTCGTATTGGAAGTTATGACCGCAAGATTATCGGGAGTGCCGTCAAGCAGCCATCCCAGTTCTCCTTCGTGATTCCCTATTACCAAATAAAGAGGAATGCTATGGCAAATTAAATCAAAGTAGGATCGGAGGAGTAAGTGCCTAATGGTAACACTGTCCAGAGCCGGATGCTGAAGCTTTTCCGACATAAATGTATCGCCGAGGTCAAATACAAAATCGGGGGAAGCGGTAGCAATATTGTTGAAAGTGATTTTAAGCAGTTCGGGATCAGTATAGTAATCGAGGTGAGGATCTGCCTCAACTGCAAACACAAAGGAATCCCCTTTCGGCTTTGCAGTCCTGAAAGAATGTTCTCCTCTTGTAACCCATTCAACGCCTCCTGCTTTCTTATACTTTAGCCGGTAAAAATAGGTCCTGCCCGGAAGAAGATTGGAAATTACGAGATTAAATGGAATCTGTGATACTGCCCGGAACGTACTGGTCTGCCCGGAATAAGAACCTGACAGTAAACCGTATTCGGCATATACATCTATATCTGCATCGGTACAGAAATTAATTACAATTGAATTATCTGTCGGGCGCCCGAGAAGTTCCTGGCATATAAACCTTACAGTATCCGCCGTTAAGACGTTCCTTTCGTGAGAAAGAGAAAACAGAATTGAGGGAATAAAAAAAAGAGAGGTTAAAATATATTTAATCACGTTTCAATTCCTTGCCTATTTTAAGAGCAGCATTTTTCCGGTATAACTTCCGCTCCCGCATCTCAACTGATAAAAATAGACTCCCGCCGGATTACTTCCCGCATTCCATTTGTATAAATGTGCCCCCGGGGCCAGTATATTGTTAATTGGTGAGTCTATTTCCTGCCCCAGCGAATTGAATATTTTTAATGATACGTGTTCCTGCTTTGGGATTGAAAACTTAATTGTTGTTTCGGGATTGAACGGATTAGGATAGTTCTGGTACAGATTGAAACCGGCCGGTACTTCCGGTTTTTCCTCTACCGAAGCAACTGATGAAGTAACTGTATAGGAGTATGCGGTTTCCCTGTTTCTACCGGCACTTATTTCATCGGCGGGCATTACAGCCTTAACATAATCAACAGTAACTCCTGAAGGCGCAACCGTTACTCTGAGATGCCCGGAACCGTCAAGCTTAATTCCGGTATACGCACTACCGTTATCCGTCATGCCGATAGTGTAAGTAGAATCGCTTGGCATAGGAACCGCCTGGTATACTATTCCATCAAGCATTTCCTTGGAAAAAATATGGTCATGCCCCTGAAAAAAGATATTAACTTTATTGTTAACCATAAGCTGATGGATAGGGACCCCCCACCCGGGCCTGTAGAAATCGAATCCCCAGGTAGTACCGTTTGAATTGTACCCTCCCCATTCAAAAAATCCGGCAGTATTAATACCCCCTCTGGTCTCGCCAAGAGTGTGGTGGGCAAAAACAAATCTATATTTAGAATTGCTTTCTTCCAGAACCTTTTTAAACCATTTATACTGAGTCTCTCCAAGAGTCCACTCCCATTCCCGCGGTTTCGCCGATGATGTAAAACCTCTATATACATCCAGCACTACAAACAGAGCGTTCCCCCATTCAAATGAATAATAATTTTCAGGAAGTCCAATTCCAAATCCTTCGGGCACATCATTGCCCGTATAAAATGTGTCGGGATATGGATTAGCATAATATTTTTTTCTTGCAAGCGTGCCATATACTGCAAGATTGTTAGGAGCATTCTGCAAAAGATAGTAGCCCGATTCCCCTTCGTGGTTTCCAAGACATAGATAAAGCGCCGCCGAATGGTTAAGCAAACCGAAATAAGGGATGTAATTCTTATGAAGCAGGTCAATCTCAGACTCAGTAATTGTATTAGGATTGTGGTCATCGCCGAACGTGTCCCCTAAATCAATCATAAAATCAGGATTGTCGGCAAGCTGATTCTGAAGACAGAGACGCATTAATGAATGCCCCCCCTTTTTATCGTATAAATGGGGATCGGCCTCAACGGTAAATACAAAAGAAGTGCCTTTGCTCCTCTGTGTTATAAAGGTAAATTCTTCTCCTGCCGTATAAGTGCCTGTACCGCTTAACCGGTATCTTATCCTGTAATAATAACGGGTATTTGCCGCCAGGGATGAGATAACCGTTCTGGCTGGATTATTAAGAGAAGCGGATTGAACGCCGGACTGTATTATATAGATTCCCGGCGAAGTACCTAATTCATAATATATATCAAGGTTCTTTTTCGGAAGGACACTAATGGTTACTGAACTATTGGTTAATCTGCCGAGAATTGGATTGGAATAAAAAGAAACGGTATCAGCCGCTGAATAATTCCCTTTTATGGTAAGAACCGTAAGTAAAAAATATATTAAAATAAACCGGAATAATTTCATTATCACCTGCACTTTAATACCCTGTTAGACAAAGAAAGCATAAAATACTTGCGGCTGGAAATTGTTTTTTTTAAGGCAAAAGAGGGAAGCTATTTCCCTCTTTTTTCGAGCATTTTTTTGAATTCATTTTTCTGGTTTTCATCAAGGATATTCATAACAGCTTCATCTTCAAGCTCTCTGTTTTTCGTTTTCATATCAGCGGCTTTGGCGGCATCCATATTACGTTTCCTGTTTGCTTTCTCCGCCTGATTCCTTGTATTTTCCAGAAGGGCACGGAGCTTCATAACCTGTTCTCCGGTCAACTTAAGACGGGAGGAATATTTTTCTATTTTATCATCAATTGACGGGCCTTTTTGTTCGTTTCGCTGCGGAGGTTCCGGTTTCATTCTTTCATTTTCATCTCTACCGGTGACAGGCTGAGCAGTTTTGGCGCTCGGCTTTTTCTGTTCCTGGGGTGCTGGTTTTGGAGCGGGCTTTTTGGTGAAAATATCGAGAATTACAGGTTTCAGTTTCTCTTTCTGGTCAGGTGTGGATATCGACATCAAATCCGCAAAATGCTTGAACCTGTTCATTTCGAGCCTCGATTGAAGATACCCAATCTCGATGCTTATCCTGTAAGCGTAGGATGTATCCGGATTCGGTTTGAACAATTCATCAGCAAGATTCTTTTTGAGAGTATCCAGACTGTCGTTAAGTCTTTTAGCCATATCTCTCTGTTCAGATCTTATTTTTTCAAACCGGCCTGCCTGCGATTCATCGAATTTAAGTGCCTTGCTCACAATATCCTTGGAATCGCTCTGCTTCTCAGCTCCGGTCCCGCCGGCAGATCTACCCCCACTAAATGACTGCATCCATATAATGGAGACTGTGAGAATATTCATGGCGACAAGAATAATCAGAAGCCAGTTTTTAAACTTATCTTGATTTACTAAGTCCATTTTTCTACCGTTTAATAGTTAATCGATGACTCATCAATTTGAAAATCGGCAATTAATTCCATATACATTTTATCCTGCAGATTAGAATCTTTTCCTCTGCCGTAAAAATAAACAAGGGTTAAGAGGTTGATGGCAATTATAAGGATTAAAATTACACGGCTCAAGACAGGATGATGCCTGAAAGCGCTTCTTCTTTTATTTCTGATTGAGTTAATCCGCGCCTCAATTCGTGTAAAAAGAAAAGGATTTTCCTTGAGCACAATATCCTTGTCGAAAGCCTTTAATGTCTTTTCAACTTCATCCAGAATGTCTTTTTCACTTTTCATTTTATTTTCTGCCCTTAAAGATTATTCTTATAATAAGAAAAAAGTTTTTTCTTCAGATTCAGCTTTGCTCTGTGAATTAGGGATTCAACCGATGAAACGGTGGTATTTAGAACTTCAGATATTTCCTTATAGCTCAAATCGCTGTTTTTGCTTAATGTAAAAGCAATTCTCTGGTTTTCCGGCAGTGAGGAAAGTGCCCATGCGAGCACCCTTGCTCTATCCTTGTTCTCAAGTTCTTCATCCTGCCTGCTTTCGGATTCTACTTTTTCTTCCATATCATCCTTCCCGAAAATGCTGATTAATGCCCCGAATCGTTTTTTACGGTTTTTGCTTTTTAGATGGTTGATTGATTTTGTAACTGCAATTCTGTAAATCCAGGTTGAAAGCTTTGCATCTCCCCTGAAAGAGCCGATAGATTCATAAATTTCAAGAAAAACATCCTGCGTAATATCTTCGGCACTCTGTCCATCCCTGAGAAATTTGTAAGTGCAGTTGAGTACCATTTTCTGATATTTGTCAACAACTTCCCTGAATGCTTCATTGTCGCGGCTCTTTAACTTATTTATTAATTCGGCGTCTTCCATCAATCACAATTTGGTTTCTACTCATTCGACAGCAAAATTTAATAAAACTTGCGGTGCAAAAAAGATTTTTTCACCTAAATAAGAGGAGGTGTCCATTATAAAATTACTGAATAAATGAAAATGCAGGCTTATCTGTCACTGAACGCAAGTGAGGATTATTTACTATATATATATTCTTTTTTACATAAAAGAAAAGAGGGACTTAAAGTATTGAAAGCCTATTAGCAATGAATTAAGAAAGGTAATATATAGCAGGAGATAATTTTCCTAAATTCTGCATCTATGCGTTATTCATCAGCAGAGCCGCACCGATAAGAATAATAACAACCGCAAGAATTCTTCTTTTGAGATTGTCTTCAAGAAACAGCTTTCCTCCAATAATTACTGCAAAAAGAACCGAAAGCCTCTTAACCGAAAGCACAAGGGCAACAGGGGCAAGCTTTGTGGCTTCTATCTGGGTATACCTGTATATTACCGTAAACACCGATACCGCGGCAATTAAAAAGAGCAGACTTCTCCCCCCTTCTTTCAATCCTTCCGTTATTGATGCTCTTTTTATGAGGATTATTGCCAAAAAGAAGAGAGTATAAAAAAGCTGCTGAAACGCCATAAATGTATAAGGAGGAAGCTTAAAGCCTTTCAATAGGAGGCGGTCGAGTATTGAACTTACCATAAAGAGAATGAGAGCAATAAAAACATACCTGTATTTCGTAAACAAAAAGACTGCTTTCAGCGGTTCCAGCAGGTTGGTCGTCCCCCGGCGCAATTCAAGTATATATGCTCCTATAACCATTACTGCAACTCCTGTCCACTGCAAGAGGGAAAGGTGGTCGTTAATAAGAATAACTCCGGCAATGGCTACAAGAGCGGGAGAAAGGGCAAGAAGGGGCAGAGCCTCGCTTACTTCGAGATTCTTAAGTGAAAGCATTACACATAGGAATGCGCTTGCGCTCAATATTGTCTTGAACGCCAGAACAACCATTCCGGTACTTGTAATATCTTCCGGATTGACCGAAAAGAAAAAAGGAATTGATAGAATAAGGGTCACAAGTGACACAAGAAATGAAAAATTAAGGGGATTAAGAGAAAAGAGCGCCTTTTTTTCAGATACCGCCGCAAAGGCGGAGAAAACCGCCGAGATTAATGCCAGTATAAACCAGTTCATTTATTATCCGATTCTATATCACCATTTAATGTTTAGCTTAAGCTGAAAATTTCTTCCGGGCTCAAAAAACATATTGCCTCTGAATGTTGAAAGGTGGTTTCTGTATTCCCTGTTAAAGATATTTTCAATTCCTGCCGAAACGCGCATTTCAAATCTATCAATTTTAAATGGAAAAGAATCGGCAAAAATATTGAACACGGCATAACCGGGAGTTTCAGGCTCTCCTGCAGCGGTTTTTCTTTGCGAATCGAATAAGGTTACTGATAAATCTGCATTAAAAATATTAAACATTTCAGCTTTAAGCCCCCCTGTTCCGTTCAACGGAGGAATTTCGGCCAGGTTACCGCCTGATGTTACATCTTCCCCTCTTACATAAGAAGCTGACGCGTATAATGCTATTCCGTTTTGAAAGGCATAATCGGTTCTTAAATCAAATCCGTATAATTTAGCTTCGCCGATATTAGTTTTGATAAATGCATTCCTTCCGTCAAATGTACCCGGGAGCTCTGCCACCATATCATTAAAATAATTGTAGAAAATACTGGTAACCAATTTGAACGAAGAGGCATAATATCTTATACCCAAATCGGCCGATTTGCCCCTTTCCGGATTAAGATCCGGCTTGCCCACTCTCACATAGCTCCCCTGGTCAATATACTGGAATCTTTCTTCAAGAGATGGGGAACGGAATGAAATTCCCAGGCTTAATGTTAAGTCCAGATTTTCTGTTGCAGCATATTTTAATCCTAAATTTCCCCCGAAAGATATGTCATCAGACTCAATGCTGTTCCATATTGTCTTCTGTCCCGCCGGAGAATAATTTATTACTCCATTAACTATTTCATATACGGGATTAAGAGCAGATTCACCTTTGACCCATATTTTATCTACCCTGCCCCCCAATGATACATTTAGTTTTTCCTTTATCAATTCGACTTCATTCTGGGCAAAAATACCAAGGCTTGAGTATTTAGAATCGGGAAGGGGTTTCTCTCCGATTATTTTATTCACAGTGGAAATAACGGAGCCTCCGCTGTTTAATGCCTCAATCTGCTGATATTTTTCCCTTGAGCCGTTGTAGCGGCGGTCCCAGTAATCTATGCCGACAACAAGGTTATATCTTTCGCCGAAAAGCATACCTGCATTAACCTGGAAATTATTGTTATTGTGATCCGCAGCGGGGGTAATCTTAAGAACGCTTACTCTGCGTGCCGGATTGGGACCCGATGCAGGAATATTCTGAACTGTATGGGGAATATTCTCAACATCGCGCGCTATTGCCTGGTTCGAATAACGGGCAGCCACTCTATAAAGCAGCTTTGATATATTCAGGATTTCGTAACCTGCAGAAAATAATTCTCTTCTTTCTAAAGGATATCTTACGTCGGCATTATCGGGAAAAACCGAAGCGCCGGGAATTCCCACATCTTCTGCTTTAAAGAGCTGATAGTCTAATTTAAGCGTCTGGTTTTCAAAAGTATAAAAATTCAATGCGGCTGATAATGAATAATCTTTGAATTGGCTGTTCGTCAATTCCCCTGATGGGGTTGCGGTATTAAGAGCCTTTCTAAAGGAACCCGATATTTTAGCCGACCAGAAAGAATCTCCGCTGAATAAGGCTCCCGAAAGGAGAGAAGAATTATTCACCGTATTGAACCCTGCGGATAAATTTCCTCTTAAACCAAAGGAATTAAAACGGTCCGGCTGTTTTGTAATAATATTGACTATGCCTCCTGTAGCCCCCGAGCCATAAATTGCCGAGGATGCACCTTTAATTACTTCTACCCTTTCAACATCGTTTATATCTACCATAGAAAAGCGTGCAGATATATCGGTAGAGGTTGCAATTCTGCTTCCGTCTATAAGCGCCACTACATTTTCCCTGTTCAACCCTCTAAGGCTAACTTCAGTGCCCCAAATTCCATCCCTTAACAGCGAGATTCCCGCCTCTTTCTGGAGAGCATCAGGAAGCGAATTGTAATTCTTTTTCTCAATCATTCCGGTCCCAATAACCGATTCCGAAAAAGGGGAATTGCGAAGCACCTTATCAATCCTGTCTGTAGAAACAATTACTTCGTCCATTTCAATTGGAGCTGGTTCCAGCGCAAAATCTGCCTTTATATGTCCGGCGGCTGAAAAAGCTTTTGACTGCGACAAATAAGAAAGGCGGCTTACCTTAACTGTAATTTCTTCCCCGCTTATACCGTTTATTCTATATTCCCCTTCGCTGTTCGATATGCCTTTAAGGCTGCTGGAAATAAATACAATTGCCCCCTGTACCGGGAGCCCGCTTTTTGCATCCGTAATCTTTCCTGAAACATAGTATTGCTGTGAATAGGAGTAACCGGCCGATAAATACAGAACAAATAACAACAAGAATCCTTTTTTCATTTCATAACCTTAATTTTTCAAATCAACATCCGTTATTTCAAAATTCCGCATAAAAAGAGATGCAGGTATTTTAACAGAATAACAAAAAAACTTTGATTTGTAGTTCCATTAAATTCCGATTTATATAAATAAATATTTTCTGCGGTAATCATTGCATTCAGTCTGCAAAAACAGACATAAATGAGACCTATTAGAGACTTAATCAGCATTAGGACACTTACCTATCTGCATCAGAATATTGAAACGAAACAGTAAATTTTCAATTTTGCGGCTGCCCTAAAAAAATGCCCGGAATGTTCTCCGGGCATTGTGTTAAAATTTTGCCTCACACCATTGTACTCAGATTCTAATCAACAAACTTTATATCGTTAATCTCTTCTGTTATTCCGGTAAAATATGGAAGCCTGATAAGGTCTGTAAGGGCTTTCTTCTCATTATCAGTCATATCAAAATAGATGGAATTAAGATTTGCCTTAATATTATCCATAATACTCTGATGATACCCGAGGCGGGGCATTATCCGGTCATAATTATCTTCAAGGAATTTATCCTGGCCTCCGAGAGCGGTATTAAATTCCTTTATAAGGTCTTCATTTCTCGAAGCCAGAACATAATTAACATAGGGAGCGTCAATCATATCCGAAATCTGGTCTGCAAGACTTATACCGGCTTCAAAAATACTGCCGCTAAAATTATCGTCGCCGCATACCAGATAGTTCCTGGAATTCAACTCAAACGGTTTAGAATCCAGTACTACATCCACGGGAGTATCGAATTGCTCGGCAAAAATAATTTTGGTAAGTATTGCCTCGTTTTTGGAAATGTCCCCCCTAAGGAAAATTTCCTTAACCATTCTAATCTGCTTTAGGAAGTAGAAATAAGAATTTGACAGTGATCCGTCGAATGAAAGGGCAGTCCTGCCGGAAATAAAAAAATCGGGGTGGTTAAGAAGATCCATTGATGGAATAAGGGCAATATCCCCCTTGTTCTCTGCAAGCTGTTTACTGATTACCGCAGAACCGGTATATACCAGTTCGGCCCCTTCGAGGCCGGGCAGTATAAAAGAAAAAATTTTGCTGTAAATGTTTGAAGGAAGAAGAAATTTCATAATTAAATCCTCATAAAAAAAAAGCCGTCCCGTATAAAAAGGGACGGCTGTAAAGAGAGTAAAAAAAACTATCTCTGGTTTTTATCTTTAATTCTCGCAGCCTTACCTGAGAGTTCTCTGAGGTAATAAAGTTTAGCTCTGCGGACTTTACCTTCCTTAATAATTTCAATCTTAGCAACTTTGGGAGAGTGGAAAGAGAAAATTCTTTCAACGCCAACGCCGCTTGCGATTTTTCTTACAGTAAAGGTTCTATTCATACCATTGCCGCGGATACTGATAACATCCCCTTCAAAAGCCTGAAGTCTTTCCTTTTCACCTTCAATAACTTTAACCTGTACGCGGATTCTATCCCCCGGTTTGAAAGAGGGGAAATCAGATCTCAACTGATCTGCGACATATCCTTTTAAATTATCCATTTTGTTACTCCAATCTATTTTTGTTTTTCCAAATTTCAGTATGTTTTCTGGAATGTTCTTCTTTCCATTCCCTTATTTTTTTTTCATTTCCCGAAAGAAGGACTTCGGGTACTTTCATATTTTTGTATTCAGCGGGACGGGTATAAAAAGGAGGCTCAATAAACTCGCCGTCCATAAAGGAATCGTTCAGAGCCGATTCGCTGTCATTCAATACCCCCGGAATAAGCCTTACAATCGAATCAACTATAATCAAAGCGGGAAGTTCCCCTCCGCTTAAGACGTAATTGCCTATAGAAACCTCATCGGTAGCAAATCTTTCCCTAACCCGGTCATCAATGCCTTTATAATGACCTGCAATAACAATAATATTTTTGGAAAGGGAGAATTTGTTGGCGTAAGCCTGATCATAAATTTTGCCGCCGGGATGAGTAAAAATTATATGCTGATATTCCCGCTCAGCCTGAAGTTTTTCGATGCATTCGAAAAAGGGTTCCGGTTTAAGCAACATCCCCGGTCCGCCTCCGAAAGGCTTATCATCAATCTGCTTGTGCTTATCGTACGCGTAATCGCGCAGATTGTGGACGAAAATTTCCACTTTTCCCTTGTTCTGTGCCCTTTTAATAATACTGGTCTGCAAAGGGCTTTCAAGCAGATCGGGTACGGCCGATATTAAATCAATCCTCATCATTCAGAAAAATCACGCATTCCTTTTTAAGTTTCAAAGTTTTCGTATCATCGTCAAAGGAATCAATAAACTCCTTAACGGCCGGAATAAGAATTTCTTTCCCATCTTTATGCTGAATTACATAAACGTCACTTGCCGGAAGGCGCATAACGTCAACCAAAGTACCAAAGAACTCTCCGTCATAAACCACCTTGCTATCAACCAGGTCGTGGATGTAGAAGGAGTTTTTATCAAGTTTAACGGCTGAAGCATTTTCGACGTAGATTTTACAGCCGACAAGATACGCAGCATCCTTTTCTGAATCTATGTTTTTGAATTTCATAAGAAATTGTCTTCCGTCGAAATAAGAATCTTCTAGGAAGAAGGCGCGTTTGCCCCCAAAAACATCAATATAAACCTTTTTAAGCCTTCCGAATTTTTCAGGGAAGTCAGAAAAAGGCAAAACAGAAACATAGCCTGAAGTATCTGCAGTTACTTTAACTTCAGCAATTAAAAAAAAGTCAATCACGAAAATAAATCTAAAAGAGACTAGTCAAGAATTTTGAGGATAGCTCTTTTACCTTCTTTTGCTGCAATTGCCGTCAACAAGGTACGCATAGCCTGGGCGGTTTTACCCTGCTTGCCAATAACCTTACCAACATCTTCAGCCCCTACCTTAAGAGTAAGCTCGATTGTTTTTTCATCCGGATTAGCCATTTCCAAGCTTACATTAGCCGGATTGTCTACAAGATGTTTCGCAATAAATTCAACAAATTCTTTCATGAGATTAACCTACATTAAATGAAAAAAAAGGGCACTTAATTAAGTGCAGTTCAGTAAAATAAGAACAACAAGAATATATTACTCGGAAGCAGCACCCTTTACTTCCGCCGCACTGTTCGAAACTTCTTTTTCAGCGGATTTAGCTTTAGATTTCTTTTCTTCTTTTTTCTTCAATAAGCTTAATACTTTAGCTTCTTTATTTTTATTGAATTCTTCAAGCTTTTTATTAATCTCTTCCTGAGGCAATCCTTTTTTGATCAGTTCTTTCTTTAATAAGATGCCTTTTTTGGATAAAAGCCCTTTCACTGTTTCTGTAGGTTGAGCGCCAACTCCAAGCCAATACAATGCTCTTTCTTCTTTTATGTCAATAGTAGCCGGTTCCGATTTCGGGTTGTATAGACCAATTGATTCAATGAATTTACCGTCTCTTGGTGAACGGCTGTCTGCCGCTACTACCTTGTAAACAGGCTGTTTTTTCTTACCCATTCTTTTTAATCTGAGCTTTACTGCCAATTTATTTATTCCTCCTGTTAAATTTAAAATATTTCTCAGTTAAATCTAATATTTTTTATGTTACCTAAAAAGTTTTTATTTCCTTTCGAACCAATCATTTTCATCATTTTTTGCATTTCGCCGAACTGTTTTATCAGCCGGTTGACCTCCTGAATCGAGTTTCCGCTCCCTTTTGCAATCCTCATTCTGCGGCTTCCATTGAGAATTTTGGGATTTTTACGCTCTTTTACGGTCATAGACTGAATAATTGATTCAACTTTGACTAACTGTTTATCGTCAATATCCATATTTTTTATTGAAGACCCGAGTCCCGGAACCATCGATAAAAGGGATTTCAAAGAGCCCATTTTTTTAATCATTCTAATCTGTTTTAAAAAATCCTCAAAATCGAACTTATTTGCAAGTATTTTTTTCTCCAGTTCCTCGGCATCCTTTTCGTCAACCTGGGCCTGGGCCTTTTCAACAAGGGATATAATATCCCCTTTGCCAAGTATTCTTGATGCCATTCTCTCAGGGTAGAAGACCTCAATTGAATCGAGTTTTTCCCCCATACTGACGAATTTAATCGGTTTTTCAACCACTGCTTTAACCGAAAGGGCGCATCCCCCTCTTGCATCGCCGTCAAGTTTTGTAAGAACAACACCGTTAAAATCCACTTTATCGTGGAATGCTTTTGCCGAATTAACGGCATCCTGCCCCGTCATCGAGTCGACCACAAAAAGAATTTCGGTCGGATTTACTGCTTTTTTAATCTGAACCACTTCTTCCATTAATTCATCATCAACGTGAAGACGCCCTGCGGTATCTATAATTACCGTATTAAGCCCATGGTTCTTTGCATATTCTATAGAATCGGATGCTATTTTTACCGCATCCTTTGTATCTTCAATTGTAAAGACCGGCGTATTTATCTGTCCGGCTAATACTTTAAGCTGTTCGCGTGCTGCCGGACGGTAAACGTCGGCCGCAGTAAGGAGCACTTTCCTGTTTCTTGAGGCAAGGAATTTAGCAAGCTTTGCGCTGAAAGTGGTTTTACCCGAACCCTGTAAGCCTACCATTAGAATAATTGTAGGACCCGAAGGATTTAACTGTAGCTCAGCTCCTGTGCTTCCCATAAGACGGGTTAACTCATCATAAATTATTTTTGTGATAAGCTGCCCCGGCGTAATAGAAGTAAGCACTTCCTGCCCTACTGCCTTTTCCTTTACGTCGTCAATAAACTGCTTGGCGACTTTATAGTTTACGTCAGCATCTAAAAGAACGCGCCTAATCTCCCTTAAGGTCTCGGAAATATTGGCTTCTGTAAGCCTCCCCTGGCCGGTAATCTTTTTGAGAGTTTTCTCAAGTTTCTCAGTCAAATCTTCAAACATAAACTCAGACCTTATGCATCGTAACTATCAAGATTCCTTTAACGCGTTAGCGCCGGATACAATTTCAAGAATTTCGGTAGTGATTGCGGCTTGCCTTTCTTTGTTGAATGTTATTCTTAACGAATTAATTAATTCCTTGGCATTTTCAGTAGCCATATCCATGGCGGTCATTCTTGCGCCAAGTTCCGCAGCATACGATTCGAGCAGCACTTTCCACATCTGAGCATTAAGATGGCGCGGAATAAGTGTTTCAATAATTTCTGCTTTGCCCGGTTCGTAGATAAACTCCGTTAAGTTCTCCTTGCTACCGCTCTCTTTTTCGAAAGGTTTTACAGGAAGGAACTGCTCGTCGGTGATTCTCTGCTGGATAACTGATTTGAACTCATTGTAAACAACTATTACCTTATCGTATTCCCCGGAAAGGTATTTCTGCTTGAGTTCATTTACTAAGCCAACCGCGAATTCAAATTTAAGCCCCGAAAATATCTGGGGATATAAACCCGCGATTTTAAAATCTTTCTTTGAAAAATAATCTGCGCCTTTTTTACCAACGCAGTAAAGGCTGAGCCTTTTATTGCGGTAAAAATCATTCAGTTCGCCTGCGGCAAGCTCTTCAACTTTCTTTATGGCGTTCATATTAAAACCGCCGCACAGCCCCCTGTCAGATGTTACAACAACAAGAGCGACATTCTTAACTTCCCTCTGAATAAAGAGAGGATTGGATGTTCCTGCATCCATCTCGAGAAGATGGGAGAGTACCTGCAGAATCTTTTTAGAATAAGGGCGCGCGTTAATTATATTATCCTGCGCGCGGCGCAGTCTTGCAGCGGCAACCATTTTCATTGCCTTTGTAATCTGCTGGGTGTTCTTAACACCTACAATTCTTCTCTTTATGTCGCGTAAAGTAGCCATCTATATAAAGGTTATTCGCTTCTTTTAAATTTAGTTATAAATTCCTCTGCCGATGCTTTAATTTTTGCTATTGTGGCATCTTCGAGAACTTTAGTGGTTCTTATTGATTCGAATATTTCGGGATACTTAACGTCTATGTATTCAAGATATTCTTTTTCGAATCTCTTAACATCCTTAACGGAGATGGATTCCAGATAATCGTTAGTTCCGGCAAAAACTGCAACCACCTGTTTTTCAACTGGAACAGGGGCATAAACTCCCTGTTTAAGCAGTTCAACAAGGCGTGCTCCTTTAGCGAGCGTCTTTTGAGTGGCCTTATCGAGGTCGGATCCGAATTTGGCAAAGGCTTCAAGCTCGCGGAACTGAGCTAAGTCTAATTTTAATGAGCCGGCAACTTTTCTCATAGCTTTAATCTGAGCGTTACCGCCTACGCGGGATACGCTTATACCAACGTTAATTGCGGGCCTTACGCCTGCATTGAACAGGTTCGGCTCAAGATATATCTGTCCGTCTGTAATTGAAATTACGTTTGTAGGAATATATGCCGAAACGTCTCCCTGCTGAGTTTCAATAATCGGGAGCGCTGTAAGGCTTCCGCCGCCTAATTCGTCGCTGAGCTTGGATGCTCTTTCCAAAAGACGTGAATGTAGGTAGAATACGTCGCCCGGGTATGCTTCGCGTCCCGGAGGTCTTCTTAAAAGGAGCGAGAGTTCGCGGTAAGCAGCAGCCTGCTTTGAAAGATCGTCATAGATAACTAAAGCGTGTTTTCCGTTATCCCTGAAAAATTCACCTATGGTAGCGCCTGAATATGGGGCGATATATTGAAGAGGAGCGGGAACCGATGCAGGAGCAGATACAACGGTTGTATATTCCATTGCGCCGTGTTCCTGAAGTTTTGCAACTACCTGTGCAATTGTAGAGTTCTTCTGCCCTATTGCTACATAGATGCAATAAACCGGTTTAATGCCGTACTTCCTGGCTTCTTCGGTATGAGTATATTTCTGGTTGATAATAGTATCTATAGCTACGGCAGTTTTACCGGTCTGTCTGTCGCCGATAATTAATTCTCTCTGTCCGCGGCCGATAGGAATCATAGAGTCGATAGCGGTAATACCGGTCTGAAGCGATTCTTTAACCGGAGCGCGCGCAATAACGCCGAGAGCTTTTCTTTCAATAGGGAGAAACTGCTCTGCCTTGATAGGGCCTTTTCCGTCAAGAGGTTCCCCCAGAGGGTTAACAACTCGTCCCAAAACGGCTTCGCTAACCGGAATGGAAGCAACTCTCTTTGTCCTCTTAACAACATCCCCTTCTTTAATGAGTGTACTTTCGCCGAAAAGAACGCAGCCAACATTATCCTCTTCAAGGTTAAGCACCATGCCTGTAACTCCGTTTGGGAATTCAACAAGCTCGCTGGCCATAACCTGCGAAAGCCCATAAACGCGGGCAATGCCGTCGCCTACTTGAAGTACAGTGCCTACATCGTAAATCTCGGCTTCACTGTCAAATCCGGCCAATTGCTTTCTTAGAATTGCCGATACTTCATCTGGTCTTACTTCAGCCATCTTTATTTCCTATAAACTTATTCTTATTAATTTTGTTCTGAAAATTTCTTTCTTAAAAGCCTCAACTGATTTGCAATTGAAGCATCGATTACGGTATCCCCTGCTTTAACAAGAAAACCGCCAATTATCTTATCATCAACCTTAAAGGATAATTCAACTTTCTTCCCGGTAACCGTTTCCATTTCCTGTTTCATTTTGGACTGCTGCTCTTTGGTAAGCTCAACGGCGCAGATTACCTGTCCCCTCAGAATTCCCATTTTGTCATCCCTCATTTCGAGAAATCTCTTAATGATATCGGGAAGGAGTTCTTCTCTGTTTTTAGAGATAATGAACTCAAAAAAACCGGTAAGATCCTTATTGGAGCGGCTCTTAATGATTTCCTTAAGAACTTCGAGCTTAACCGGCTTTTTAATAACAGGATTTGAAAGGAAAAGCCTCAGTTCTTTGGACTGAGCCATCGTATTATGCATGAACTCCACATCGGCGGAAAAACTTTCAAGATTGTTTTTCTCAACCGCGAGGCTCATTAATGCCGAAGCATACCTATTTGCTACTCTGAAAACGCTCATCGTCAGTTCTTTGTAATATCCTGAATATACTTATCAACAATTTTAAGCTGTTTTTCCTTATCGAGATTTTCCCTGATAATTTTTTCGGCAGATTGAACTGCGATTTCGGCGACCTGTTCCTTAAGCTTATTGAAAGATTCCTGCTGTTTTCTTTCGATAGTAGCAGCTGCATCTTCAATCATCTTTTTGGCTTCGAGTCTGCTTTCCTCAATCACCTGGGTTTTAACCTTTTCGGCAAATTCCCTTCCCTGCTCAATAATTTTCTGGGCTTCCTCTTCTGCCTTTGCCATTCTTATTTTATTATCTTCAGTAAGCTTTTCAAATTCGGCACGGGCTTTTTCGGCTTTGTCTAGAGAATCCTGAATAAGCGTTTCCCTCTCCGAAAGCGCCTTAAGAATCGGCTTCCATGCCAGCTTTCTTAAAATAAGAACAAGAAAAGTAAAAGTAACGGCTGTCCAGAATATCAAGCCGGGATTAACGTCAAGAAGACTTCCGCCCCCTTCTCCGCCGGAAAAATACATCATAGCTATATTTAACATAGCCAACATTTTATTTGTCCTTAGTTTTTAAAGTAAAATGATTACTTAAGAGCAAGAAGAATACAGATAACCAAGGCAAAAAGAGAAATACCTTCAATAAGAGCAGCGGCAATAATCATAGAAGTTCTGATATCGCCTGCAGCTTCGGGCTGACGGCCGCTGGCTTCCATAGCCGCGCTGGCAATTTTACCAATACCAAAGGCACCGCCGATAATTGTTAAAGCTGCGCCAAAACCACCTGCCAAGTAAGCGAACATTTTCGGATCCATTTATTTCCTCCTTAAATAATATAAATAATTAATGTTCCTGGTGAACTGCCATACCGATGAACAGTGATGACAGCATTGTAAATATATATGCCTGTATAAGCGCTACCAGCACTTCAAGCAAGTAAATAAACAAAGCAAATGCAACCGATACCGGTGCTACAAAATAGGTCCTGAGTATTATTATAAGCCCGAGGAGCGCAAGAATAACAATATGTCCCGCTGTCATATTGGCAAAAAGACGAATGGCCAGTGCAAAAGGCTTTGTGAATAATCCAAGAAGCTCTACTACAAACATTATGGGAAGGAGCCATGCCGGAACACCGTGCGGAATTAGCCCCTTGAAATATCCGAAAACCCCGTTCTTCATTATACCCCCCGCCTGAATTACGAAAAAGGAGATAATTGCCAGAGTGGCTGTTACGGATATGTTGCTTGTTGACGTTGCTGTATATGGTACCAGGCCGACAAAGTTACAGGTAAGAATAAAGAAAAAGGCTGTAAGAAGATAAGGGAGAAATTTTTCAAATCCTTTGCCTATTGTCGGCTTTGCAATTTCATCTCTAACGAATACGATAAGGACTTCCATCAGATTGCTGATGCCTTTAGGCACAAGCGATTTCTTGTAAGCCCTGGAAGCAAGTGTTAGAAGTACAATTAGTATAACAGCTGCAACCCATAGAAACACTACGTGCTTTGTAATGGAAATATCATAACCGAACAAATGAATTGTAGGGAGATGAATTGTTCCGAATGGCTCGAAATCGAGAGTCCTCGAATCGAGGATGTGATGCATAATCCATCCGGTATCCTGCGAAGCATCTGCCTTTGCGGCAGTCTTCAGGGTATCAGCAATTGCTTCCGTATGTTGTAAAAACATATTTTTTTTACCGTATTTTCTTCGATTCTTTCAAATAAATACTTATCTCCCAAGCTAAGGAAATAAAGTATATAATAAGAAATGTAAATATAAACGCATATCTATCAATTTTCAAGAAAATGATGATTAATGCGAAGAGAGCCAGGAGGAGGAAAAGACGGAATGTCATCCCCCCGAAAACGAGCATCAGAAACTGTTTATTCTGCTTTTTCAGCGATTTTTTGAAGAAATAATATGCTAATAAGGAGTTAATTAAATTTAAACCAACCCCGATTGCAAATGATTCGAACTGAAAATAATTGACATTATTATTTAAAAATAATAAAAATATCACCAAAACCAGGCCGGCAAGGGAAAATAAATAGTATTTCATTTTTTAGGGGGATTCTTTTTATTTAGAGAAATTATCGTTTTTATAAAACCGTACATCCCTATTATTATCCCCAGCAGCGCGAGAGTAAGTGTCCAAACAGGGGAACTTGAATTCCTATCGTCAATATATTTGCCGATAAGAACAAATGCTACCATAGTAATAGCAAGCTGAGAACCGCTCCCAATAAGTGGGCCAAGGGTTCTCATCCTGCCCAAAGGTTCATCATCAACTTTTTTGTTCAGCTGCCACTTCATTTTTCATAAGGCTTCTTCCTTCAAAGAGAGCCCCTTCTTCAACAACAAGATATTTTGTAATCAAATCCCCTTTAAGAACGGATTTCTGATCCAGTTTAACTCTTTCCTGAGCAATAATTTTTCCTTCAACTCTGCCGCTTAAAGTAATTGTTTTAGCAGAGACTTCCCCTTCAACAACCGAATGTTCACCGAGTGTAAGGGTGCCTGTAACTGTAACATTCCCTTTAATGCGTCCGTCAATTCTTACATTTCCTTCGCTGTAGAAATTGCCCTCAATTTTTACTCCGCCTGCCAGAATGCTCACATTTTCGGGGGAGGTTGAATCTTTCTTTAAACCCATTTTCACTCCTATTTTATTAATAACCTTGTAGGGTCTACCGCTTTGTTATTAAACCAGATTTCAAAATGGAGATGATATCCCGAGCTATTCTCTCCGCTTTTTCCGCTCAAAGCAATAGTTTCCCCCTGCACCACATTTTCCCTCTCTTTTTTAAGCAGTGTGGAACAGTGTTTATAGATCGACATAAAATTATTATGGTGATCGATTATTATTTTGTATCCGTCGTTAATTGTAAAATCAGCGAATATTATTGTGCCTCCGGCAGCGGCTGTAACAGGAGTATTCCTTGTTACGGCATAGTCAATTCCCATATGGCCGCTTTTCGGTTCGAATTTTTTTACCAGGACCCCCGCAACCGGCGGATTGAAATAAAGAGAATCGGCATTATCAGCTACGGACCATTTTTTAATTAATTCCGAGAAGGCATAAAAAATATTTCCTCCTTCGCGGGGAACTTTATTATTTTTATAACTGCGCAGCGAATCGTAAAACTTATTATCAACCGTGTCTTTGGTACCGAGCATAATGGCCATCTTTAGCTTTCTGTTGGCCGAAACAAACTTCTCCATTTCTTTGGTAAGCACAAATACCTTGGTTTCGAGCTCTTTAACCCTTTCTTTCTGAGCAGCCATCTCTTTGGTCTCAATTGTGAAAATAAAGTCCTTGGCGGGGGTAAAGAATAGAATCAGGGTGGTAAAAAGGGCAATTGTAACGGTATAGGAGCCAATAATAAGAAGAGAGCCGAAAAAGGTAAACTTCCACCTTTTGGTCTCATGGAGATCGGGGAACTGGGGGGTAATATAAATTGCCGCGTCCTTATATTCCAGAAGCTTCTTAAGGTTCATAATCCACTTTTTTTATTACGGAATATATTATTTTTTTAGGATTAATGCCTCAGGAGAGGAGCTGTTTTGCCTGCTCAAAGACAAATGCCGGCGCGAGCTTAAATGCGCACTCAAAAGTCCCCAAAGGGCACTTCTTAAGCCCGTGGATGCCGCACGGTTTACAGGAAAGGAGCTCGTAGCTAAGATAAATGCTTCCGGAATGGTAGGGATAAAAACCAAATGAGGGGAGGGTTGAACAGAAGAGGGTTACAACAGGAATCCGGGCCATCAGGCTCATATGGGTAGGGGCACTGTCGTTTGAGATTAAAAGCCGGCACTTTTTGAGTATATATACCGATTCAGTAAGAGAATACTTGCCCGCCAGACATAAGGCTCCCCCCTGGCACTGCGCGGCTATCCGGCAGCATAATTCCTCATCCTGGCTGCTCCCCAGGAGCAACACTCTGTACCCTTTTTCAATAAACATCTTCGCAAGCTCTATATAAGATTCGGCAGGATATTTTTTTGTCTCCCAAACTGAACCGGGCGCCATTGCAATAATGTTATTTCCCAATCCGGTAAAGAGGGAATCTATTTTTTCCATTGTCTCCCTGCTCTCCTTAATTTCGGGAAGCATCTTCCAGTTATCCGCATCCGTTTCGAATCCCGCAATTTCAAGCAGACGTCGCACTTCGTGAAAGTCTGTGCGGTATTGAATCCTGTTTTTGTACACAAAACTCATTGAAGACGTATTAAATCCGGATGTATCCCCTATCCCGGAGAGAAGTACAAGCAGCGAAGTTCTGAAAGACCTGTGTGGTGAAAAGAGCCTGGAATAATTCCTTTTCTTTAGTTCCGAGGCAAACCTGAATATTCCTCTCAAAGATTTGTGCTTTCCTCTTTTTTCAAATATGAGCACTTCATTAACAAATGGAGAATTCCTGAATATTTCCCCTGTGGAAGGAATTGCAATTACATCAATTACTGCGGACGGATATTTTTGCGCAAGTTTTTCAATCATCGGCAGAGTAAGAATGGCATCGCCTATAAATGCTGTCTGTATTACAAGAATTTTTTCGGGCATTTAATATTTCCAGATTTTGTGCATCCAGAACCACTGGTCGGGATATTCCCTAATCATTGATTCAAGATACGAAAAAAATCGCTGGCAAATTGATACGATTTTTTCTTCGTCTGTTCCCGACAGGTCGTCATAACGGAGTTCCTTTGCGTATACCTTATAGTCAAAATTCTTCTGGCGAACAATAAATGTCATTATTATCGGAGATCCGGTTTTAAGAGCCAGCACTGCCGTTCCATTGAAAGCGGCTGTAGACTTATTGAAAAAATTCACTCTTACACCGTCGCTCGGCCCCCGCTGGTCTCCTATGGATAGTATTACACCGTTATCCTTAAGCACTTTATAAAGTTCCCTTATAGATGAACCCAGCAGTATAACATTAGTGCCGAACCGTTCTCTCGATTTGTTAATCCAATCGGATACATAAACATTGCGCATCGGTTTGGCCATTGCGTTAACTGTCTTTTTGTAATGGTGAGGGAAAGTAGAAAAATACTCCCAGTTGCCGAAATGCCCCGAGAGGAGAAAGAACGATTTTCCCGATTGGAACATGGGCAAAAGGAGATTTTCGGCTTCTCCGTGATCTATCATTTGGCTGAACCTTTCGGCAGAGATGTAATGAAGCATAAGCATTTCGGCAAATGTAAGTGAAAAATTCCTGTATGCCAGTTTGGTTAAATGCTTAATTTCATTTTCGCTTTTTTCAGGGAAGGCCGTTTTCAAATTACTTATAACGGTTGATTTGCGTATGGGTACTGCATAATAAAAAAACCTACCCAGCACAACAACAATCTTTCTGGAAAGGTTTACTCCGAGCAACCGGAATAAACCCGCCAGAAATAAAAATCCAATATATTCAGCTTTATTCTTCAGCAAAATAGACTATTAATATTTTTGAATTCTCTGAATCCACCCCGGATCGTAAGCTTCGTTCCTCTTTGTGGAATGCACAAGCACATAATTTCCGAATCCGCTTATATCGGCAAATACAAACAATACATTCGGCTCCTGCTCTACGTTATTAAAAGTCCATTTTTCATAAGGCTGTGTATTTGCTTCTGCAGGATGACGTTCAATATCGTCCGGCATACCGTATTTAATAATAACGCGCCCGCGGTCTGTCTTGTAGCCTTCTTTATATTTATAAGAAAACATCTTGTTTGCAAAGGCAATGCGTTTATCGAACTCAACGCGGCTTTCATTAATTCCGCTGGCATTATTATTATTTCTGCTCACCCAGAAACGGAAGAGGAACTGTTTCTTCCCTTCAAATGATTCAAGTTTTGAAATCTGGGCAAGTTCATCGGGATCTGCAATATATTTAATCTGATCAAGCATTTTTTCGCAGTCGGTCTCTGCCATTATGCTGTATTCGCTTCCGATATAATCAGTATTCCCTGCCGCTGTGTTTTCTTTGGCAACATTTGGATTGTACAGATATATTCTCTTTGAAGTAATTTTTGCCTGCTTGCTTACTGTATCTACAAGAGCTACTTCCAATGTATAATTGTCGGTAGGGAATTTTGCCAGGTTTATGTTTCCGATTTCAACAGTAGCATTAAGTTTCGGGACTATCTGCTTTGTTGACGTGGTAACTTTCTTTCCGGTGCTGTTGAAAAGGGTTTTAACCAGCTTATAGGCTTTTCCCTGGTTATCTGCAACAAGGTTATAAAGTTCAAGATAATAATGCAGAACAGGCATCTGGTTTGTATAAAGCATAGCAGGATTCGGGGTAATTTCCATTCCGCTCTTATAGAAAATGGAGCTCTTATCGGCATCTTCCCTTACAATTCTGCCGGCAAGCTGGATATCGCTTAT
>JAEXUB010000141.1 GCA_023453125.1 Bacteroidota bacterium | reverse complement strand
TATGCAATTGCCCGGCAGTAAGGAGGCAATCCTCAATGTAACGGCAATATCGGTATGAAATGTCTCAAGGTTTCTGTTGTTTATTCCTATCATCTCATTTAATGAAAGATCTATCTTATCTAACATCTCAACGGAATGAAGCTCCAGGAGTACTTCCAGTCCGCATTCAGAGGCGCAATGGGTAAGTTCCTTAATCTGGCCGGTGGAAAGTGCTTCGCAAATGAGAAGAATGGCATCAGCTCCGTATGATTTTGATTCATAAACCTGATATTCATCAATTATAAAGTCCTTTCGCAGCAGAGGCACCGGCTTGAATAAAGCAATATCCTTTAAATATTCTATTGAACCGGAAAAGAAATTTTTGTCAGTCAGGACAGATACCGCTTCGGCATTGCAGTTGAAATAGGTCTCTGCAATTTTAAGATGGTTGAAATCATTGCGTATTATTCCTTTAGAAGGGCTCCCTTTTTTAATTTCAGCGATAAGGGAAATCCTGTCGTCCCTCTTAAGCGCGTCTTTTAATGATAATGCAGGAAGGGAATAGAAAGGAGAATCGGCAAACCGTGAGAGGGAATAATCTTTTCTGAGACGGGCAGCTTCTTCCTTTTTAACAGATAATATTTCCCGGAGTATATTCATGGCATTTTCCCAAAACAAGAAAGGAGTTTCAGTTTTTCATATGCTTTCCCCGAAAGGACCGATTCTTCGGCAATCATTCTGCATTCTGTAAGGGTTGATGCGGCTCCGGCGCAATAGAGAGCCATTGCGGCATTTGCCGCAGCTACTTTGAACGCCGAATTCTTCTGTTTATCCCTGAGTATATTCAAAATTATCTTTGCATTCTCTGCAGGGCTTCCTCCTTTAATTTCATCAGGATTTATGTCTTCATATCCGAAACTGCCGCTGTTGACAGTGTATTTTGTTCTAAGAGTATCTTTTGAAAATTCGTTTACATTGGTAGCACCGCTAAGGGAGATTTCGTCGAATCTGTTTTCGCTGTTTACAAAACAGACTTTCTCCATATCCAGATACTCTGCGGCTCCGCACATAACCTCTGATGCCTTTCTGCTGAAGGTTCCAATCAGCTGTCTTTTTGTACCGGCCGGATTTGAAAGGGGGCCGAGCAGATTAAAGATTGTCTTTAGGCCAAGTTCGCTTCTGACCGGCGCGGCATTTTTCATTGAGGGGTGATATACCGGCGCGAACAGGAATGCAATTCCTATTTCGTTAAGCGCTTTCTCTGCAAGGGAAGGGGGGAGCATAATATCTATACCTAATTCCTTAAGAACATCCGCACTCCCCGAACTGCTTGAGATTGACCTGTTGCCGTGTTTAGCAACCGGAATGCCGGCGCCGGCGGTTATAAATGATGCAGCCGTTGAAATGTTAAAAGTCCCTGAATAATCTCCCCCTGTCCCGCACAAATCTACGGTTGTGGAAGAGGGAAGAGAGATCTTGATGCATCTTTCTTTCATCGCTTTTGCAAATCCTGCAACTTCGGCGGCAGTTTCCCCCTTAGTGCGGAGTGCAAGCAATAATCCCGCCAGATGCGAATTATTAATTGCTCCATCCATAATTGAATGCATAACCCCTGAGGCCTCATCTAAAGTAAGATTTTCCTGCGAGGCAACTTTTTCGAGCATTTCCTTAATCATTGTTTTAACCAGTTGCTGATTAATATATCCCCGTTTTTGGTAAGAATCGATTCGGGATGGAATTGTATCCCTTCAATCGGCAGTTCTTTATGTCTTAATCCCATTATAATGCCGTCATCGGTTTCGGCTGTAATCTCCAGGCATTCCGGCAGATTATTCCTCTCCACTATCAGAGAGTGGTATCTTCCGGCTTCAATTTTTCCGGAGAGCCCGTTAAAGATTGACTTGCCGTCATGCGATACCATTGAGCTCTTGCCGTGCATAAGAAGAGGAGCATTTATTATTTTGCCTCCGAATATATATCCAATTGCCTGATGCCCGAGGCAGACGCCGAGTATATTTTTACTTTTGCCCAGTTCTTTAATTACATCGAGGCAAACCTTAGAATCTTCCGGCCTCCCCGGACCGGGGGAAATGACAATTTTATCCGGATTCATTTCCCCGATATCAGCCAATGATATCCCGTCATTTCTTTTTACAATTATATCCGGTTCAAATTTTCCAATCTGCTGAACCAGATTGTAGGTGAATGAGTCGTAATTGTCAATTACAAGTATTTTCATCAATAACCTCCGCAAATTTTAATGCGTTTAAAAGAACTGCCGATTTATTTTTAATTTCATTCAGTTCAAGTTCCGGAATGCTGTCTGCAACAATACCGGCACCGGCCTGCCTGTAGATTTTATTTTTATGCGCATAGAGCGTCCTTATAGCAATGCACATATCGAGATTCCCTCTAAAGTCGATATATCCCACTGCTCCTGCATAAATTCCTCTTCTCTTTTTTTCAAAGGAATTTATTAGCTGTATGGCTCTTATCTTAGGTGCGCCTGTTACTGTACCTGCAGGAAAGCTGGCTTTAAGCGCGTCAATGCAGTCGGCTTCTTTTTTCAGTTCTCCTTCTACCCTTGATACAATGTGCATTACATGGGAGAAAAGGTGGATTTTCATTTCTTCGGTTACTTTAACAGTACCGGGAATGCAGACGCGTCCAAGGTCGTTTCTTGCCAGGTCAACAAGCATTGTATGTTCGGCAATTTCTTTCGGGTCATTAATCAGCTCTTCCATAAGCAGATTATCTTCCTCTCTATTTTTGCCTCTCTTTCTTGTTCCCGCAATCGGCAGTATTGTCCCTTTTCCGTTTTGAACTTTAAGCAGGTCCTCCGGAGAGGTGCCTATTATTACAGGGCCGTCATTAAATTCCATATAGTACATAT
>JAEXUB010000056.1 GCA_023453125.1 Bacteroidota bacterium | reverse complement strand
GAAAGAAATTTGTCTTTGTTAAGAATGGAAGCGGATTCGACGAGAGAGAAATTGAAGTCGGCGAAAAAGGGGAAGATTATATTATTATCCGAAGCGGTTTAAGAGTTGGAGAAGAAGTTGCTTTGTCGGATCCTTTCGAAAAAGAAGAGATGAAAACCTCTCCCGATACTCAGGGGGGTACGTCAACACCGCCGGCGGAGAAAAAGTAAATGAATAAGATTGAGAATTTGAAAATCGGTCTTGCGGAGCTTAGGGCAAACAAGCTACGTACGGCCCTTACAATGCTGGGCATTATTTTCGGCGTGGGGGCTGTAATTGCAATGCTTTCAATCGGCGAAGGAGCCAGGCAGGAAACCCTTGAACAGATTGAACTGATGGGTACCAATAATATAATCATTAATGAGAAGGCAATTAAAACCGAGGCAAAGGGAACCGACAGGAATAAAGCGGCTTTTTCCCCGGGACTTAGCAGAAAAGATGCAGAGGCTATTAAAGAACTCAATCCCTTTGTTGAAGAAGTTACATATCAGAAAGAGATTGCATCGACCATTATTTACAGGTCCGAGATTATTCAGAACAAAATAATCGGCACTACTCACGAATATATTGATATTTATAATTCTCAAATGGCTGAAGGTAAGTTTTTCCAGAAGCATCACGTGGATGATTTTGCCAATGTATGCGTAATAGGCTCGGGCATTAAGCAGAAGCTGTTCAAATTCGAAGACCCCATAGGCAAACAGATTAAAATAGGTACTGCCTGGTTTACGGTACTTGGACTTGTAGCGAACAAAAATGTTTCGTCATCGGGCACCCAGAGCCTCGGACTTCGTGATTTTAACAGCGAGATTTATGTCCCCTATACAACCCTTGCATATAAAATGTCTATGTCCGAAGAAGAACAGCAGACAATGATGTTCGGTGGCGGTATGCGTTTTTCGATGAGAGGTTTCGGCAACAGCGAATCTGATGTGGTTGACCGTTCGTCGGCAGACCAGATTACCGTTAAAATCAAGAAAGACCTTCCCGTTGATAAGGCGGGGGATTTAATTTCACGCCAGCTTTTGCGCAGGCATTACGGAACGGAGGATTTTGAAATTGTAATTCCAGAAGCTCTACTGGCGCAGAAACAGAAGACACAGAAAATATTCAACATTGTAATGGGAGCAATTGCGGGCATTTCCCTCCTCGTAGGAGGAATCGGAATTATGAACATTATGCTTGCGAACATACTTGAAAGAACAAAGGAAATAGGAATAAGAAGGGCAATCGGGGCAACCAGGCAGGACGTACTGAGCCAGTTCCTTTACGAAGCAATGGTTATAAGCATCCTGGGAGGGCTGCTTGGCATACTTGTCGGATTTATTCTAACCTCACTCATCACGACATATGCGGAGTGGCGGACTATCATAACGCCGTTTTCGATTATACTAGCCTTTGTTGTGTCTGTATTAACCGGAATAGGATTCGGTAGTTATCCGGCAAAGAAGGCGGCGGATAAAGATCCAATTGAATCATTGAGATATGAATAATAAATTTTAATTCAGCATGGGGAGCCAAATGCGCAAATTAGTATTTTTAATTATCATTCTGTTTGCTGCGGGGGAGATTTATTCGCAGAGAATATTAACGCTTGACGAAGCATTGAACATTGCACTTAAAGAAAGCTATTCAATTCAAACGGCTAATTTATCTCTTGTAAGTTCCGAAAAAAGTCTCGAGGCGCAGAAGCTCGGGCTCCGCTCTCTTGTTTCTTTAAGCCTTGACCTGCCGAGCTACACAAGATCTTTAAGAACTTCATTCGACCCCCAGACAGGAATTGATAATTTTTACAGCACTGAAAACACAATGCTTCAGAGCTCTCTTAATATTTCGCAGCCGGTAATGTGGACAAACGGCACAATTACTCTTAGCGGAGTTCTTCAGGGGAACAGGCAGATTGACAAGAACAACCTGCAGACAAACAATTATTTTTCCAATCTTGTTATTTCCCTTAACCAGCCCTTGTTTCAGATAAACACTCAGGCAAGAAGTCTTGAAAGAGCCGAAATAAATCTTGAAAAGGCGAAACGGAATTTTTCCCAGTCGGAGAAGAATATTATTTACAGTGTTTCTGCCGGGTTTTTCAACCTTGTTAAATCGAAGAAGAGTCTTGAGATTTCTACAGAGAAGGTAAGGCAGACCGAAGAATCATACAACACCGCGTCAAATAAATTTAAGGCAGGACTTATTGCCGAGGATCAGGCCCTGCAGCTTGAGGTTGAATTGTCGTCCAGCAAGAACGAGCTTTTAAGCTCTATCCAGAATTTTGAAGAGGCCAAGAATGATTTTAAAATATTAATCGGGCTTCCGTTAAGCGAAAATATTGATGTTCAGGGGGAAGTTGATTACAGGCCGGTTACCGTTAATGTTGAAGACGCTGTTGCAAGCGCTCTTAAAAACAGGCCAGACATTCTGAACGCCGAGAACGATCTTTATCTTGCCGAACTTGCAATTGACGAGACCGATGCAAGAAGCGAAATTAAGGCAAACCTGAGAGCTTCGTACGGCATAAATAAAAATGCAGACCAGTTCCAGAATATCTTTGACCGCTTCGCCGATACAAGAAGCGTCAGTTTGAATTTAAATATTCCCCTGATTGACTGGGGAAGGAATGCGCGCGAAGTTGAGGCCTCCGAGGCAAATTACCAGCAGAGCAAGCTATCGCTTCAGAACCAGAAAGACAACATCAGAAAAGAGATTGTATCTGCCGTTAACAAGCTCAATTCGAGCAAGGCACGCGTTGATGTTTTGAGCAAGACCGTTGCTATTGCCGAAAAAAGCTATAATATAAGCCTTGAGCGTTTTAAAGTGGGAAATATCACCAGTTTTGAGCTGTCGCAGAGCCGAATCCGCTTAACAGAGGCTAAATTGAGCAGTTTAAGCGCTCTTATCGATTATAAGCTCTCTGTCGTGGATCTTGAAAGAAAAACTTTGATGAAAATAGAGTAATGACGATATTTGCTGCATGAAAGAAAAAATTTTATTG
>JAEXUB010000055.1 GCA_023453125.1 Bacteroidota bacterium | reverse complement strand
GTCGCAGATTGGAGACGGCAAGGTAAGAAAACTTCTTTTAAATCTGATTGAGATGATTAGAATGGTTATTGAGGCCAAAAAATTCTCGGCCAAAAACCCAAAAGCCGAACCGGAAATATATACTCCCAAAAGGGAAGTAATTAAATACATCGAAAAGGAAGAAACCAGGGAAATAAACCTGGACTATTCCCTCAGCATCAGGGAATTATCCCCTCCAAATACACCTCAAAATAAGGAGTAAAGAGCTTTTATTTTGTTTCCCCATTATTTATTTTGTATTTAACTTAAATTTGTCATTTTTAGTATAGGGGGCCGGAATGAAAAAGCTATTTATGCTTTTCTGTTTATTATCAGTCGTTACTTACAGTCAGACAAAGGATCTATTTGAGAGGCATTACGGAGGGACAAAGAATGACCGTGCCGAATCGATTGCGGCAACAAAGGATGGGGGTTATATTGTGGTCGGCTCAACCGAATCTTTCGGTGCCGGACAGTTTGATGTATGGCTGATTAAACTCGATTCCAAAGGGGATAAAGTATGGGAAAAGACCTACGGAGGAGTTCACAACGAAAAGGGATTTGATGTTAAACAGACCCGCGACGGTGGCTACATAATTGTCGGTTATACCGAAACCGCATCAAACGGAGGGGCCGATGTTTATCTTGTTAAAACCGATTCCGAAGGAAATAAGAAATGGGAAACAAAATACGGAGGCGGAAAAAATGACGCAGGGCATTCGATTGTTGAAACAAACGACGGTTATATGATTACCGGCTATACCCAATCCAGCGGCGACCATTTCTGCTATGTTTATCTCCTTAAAGTTGATTTTAACGGCGTCGTAAGGTGGGAAAAGAATGTCGGTGGCGGCGATGACGCCTGCGGGAATTTTATAGATATGACTAAAGACGGGGGCTTTATTGTGGTCGGCTTTACAAAAGACCTTACTGCCGGACTGAATGATGTTTATCTTATAAAACTTGACGCCGGCGGTAATGTATCGTGGGAAAAAATATTCGGCGCAGGGGATGAAGATAAAGGATTCTGCGTGCGGCAGACCAATGACGGAGGATATATAATAAGCGGTTATACCAAGAATCTTGGTGCCGGATATTCCGATTTCTACCTTGCAAAAGTTGACGATAAGGGAAACCGGATTTGGGAAAAAATCTATGGGGAAAATAATGATGAATCGGGGAATGTGGTATTCCAGACTCCCGATTATGGCTACATAGTAGCGGGATTTACCGCTTCGAGGGGGAGCTATTCCGATGTTTTCCTGGTTAAAACAGACTATAAGGGGAATAAAATGTGGGATAAGACCTTTGGCGGAGGTATGGATGACTGGGGAGGCGGACTGGCAATTGCACCTGACGGAGGCTTCATAATATGCGGTTTCTCAAAGTCGTTTACTTTCGGAGAAGAGGACTTCTTTATAGTGAAAACCGATAAAGAGGGAAATAATAAATAATTTCTTTGGCCCGCTCCGGCGGGCTCTTTTTTATCTTTTTATTCCTTATTTTTACCTGATTAGATTATTTTGTTGATTACACAAAAGCCGAAATTTTTATTTAGTTATTAAAAGAAAGGGGATCTATGACTTCGAAAGTTGTACTTCAAACCAATTTTCCCGACCTGAAACTCTTTAAAAGAGGCAAAGTTAGGGATATGTATGATCTTGGAGATTATTACCTGATGGTTTCATCGGACCGCCTGTCTGCTTTTGACGTTATTATGAATGAAGGCATTCCTCTTAAAGGGAGAGTTCTTACTAAAATATCTGAGTTCTGGTTTAATATGGTTAAGGATATTATACCTAATCATATTGTATCAACTGATGTAGACGAATTTCCCGAGGTATGCCGCAAATACAGGGACGTTCTCGAAGGACGCTCTATGCTCGTTAAAAAAGCTGAATTGATTCCTCTTGAATGCATTGTAAGAGGGTATATTACCGGCTCCGGACTGAAAGACTACCAGCAGACAGGAATGGTTTGCGGGATAAAGCTTCCTGCGGGACTCGTAGATTCCGAGAAACTGCCTGTGACAATCTTTACCCCTTCTACAAAAGCAGAAATTGGAGACCACGACGAGAATATTGATGAAGAAAAGGCTATTTCGATTGTGGGAAAAGAAACATATGAGATTTTGAAGAATACCACAATTAAAGTTTATGAAGCCGCTTCTGAATATGCACTAAAGAGAGGAATTATTCTGGCTGATACCAAGATGGAATTCGGAATTTATGAAGGTAAAGTTATCCTGATTGACGAGCTCCTGACCCCAGATTCTTCACGGTTCTGGCCTTTGGATGGGTATGCAAAAGGAAAATCGCAGGACAGCTTTGATAAGCAGTATGTACGCGATTACCTTTCAAGCATAAAATTCAATAAGCAGCCTCCGGCTCCTCCTTTACCGGCAGAAGTAATTGAGAAGACTACAATGAAATATAAAGAGGCTTACTTTAAGCTTACCGGTAAAGAATTGGACTAATGTCGCCAAAGAAAATAAATATTATTGGGGGAGTATTAACAATACTCTGGGACGACGGAATTGAAGGCGCTGTTAAACTTGCCAATCTTAGATTCTATTGCCCCTGTGCCATTTGCGTTGAAGATAAAGAAAAGAAAGGGGATGGTTACATTCCCTTTTATTCTGACCGTGAGCTTACCATAGGGGAAATTAAACAGGTAGGCAGTTATGCAATTGGTGTTACCTGGAACGACGGGCATAACACCGGTATTTATAATTATGAACTTCTAAGGGCTTTAACAACGGAAAGCGGATACAATAAATGATCTACCCCAACCAGTTAACCGTTATGAGGATTATTCTTACTCCCGTATTTTTATTCCTCTTCTTATCGGACGATCCTCTGATGAAGCAGATTTCCCTTGGGGTCTATATTATTGCCGCCATTACGGACTGGTATGACGGGTGGCTTGCCAGGAAATTCAATTATATTACGGAATGGGGGAAATTTCTTGATCCTCTTGCAGATAAGATCCTCACATCCGGAGCGTTTCTTGCATTTGTGGCTGTAGACGTACTCCAGTTATGGATGGTTCTTGTAATAATTTTCCGCGATTTTCTTATTACCGGCTTGCGGGTTCTTGCCGATTACAGAAAAGTAAGCTTTAAAACAAGCAGGCTTGCGCAGTGGAAAACCTTTATACAGATGGCGTTTATCTATTACCTGCTTCTTTTTTATATACTCAGAACGGTTAATTATCTAAATACCAATTATCCCTCCTTTTTTGCCGCCGTTCTCGATCCGGTAATCATATTCTGGTCTATGCTCTTCGTAACTCTTTTTACTCTTATAACCGGAATAATGTACCTGTTTACAAATCGAAAACTAATATTGCAGCTGATAAAAATTGAAAATTAATTCCATTGAAAAGTTTTTAGGATCCGGTTTTTATACCGGCTATTCCAAATTTGCCGGCGGTACAGTTGCATCTGCCGCCGCTCTCGCAATTTATTTAATCCCCGGATTTGAAAATCCGGTATTGCTGCTTGCATTTATCTCGGTATTTCTTATTCTCGGCGTTGATATTGGTACCAAGTTTGAATCCCTTTACGGAAAAGACCCGAAGGAATGCACTATTGACGAGGTTGTGGGTACCTGGATAAGCCTGATTTTAATACCCAAGAAAGCCTGGATGCTTCTTCTTGCTTTCGGCATATGGCGCGCACTTGATATCTTTAAGCCTTTTCCTTTTAACAGGCTCGAAAGAATTAAAGGGGGATGGGGGATAATGCTAGACGATGTTGCTCTTGGTTTTGCCGCTCTTCTCTTAAACCACTTTTTAATTAATTTACTCAAGAATTTATTATGAAAGCTCATATTATCACCATAGGTGATGAGATTTTAATCGGTCAAATAGTTAATACCAATGCCTCTTATTTAGGAGAGAAATTAACGCAAAACCAGATCACGGTTTCCAAAATAAGCTCTATCGGGGATGAAGAAAGGGCAATAATGGATGAGTTTGATGCAGCTTTCCGGAATAATGATATAATTATTGTGACCGGAGGCCTTGGCCCTACCCACGATGATATTACCCGTAAATGCATAACCGATTATTTCGGAACAGAGCTCGAAATGAATCCTCTTGTTCTTGCCGATGTTAAATTGTTTTTCGAAAAGAGGAACCGGACTCTTACAAAAATCAATGAAGAACAGGCGCTGGTTCCTAAGATTGCACAGCCGATAAGGAATCCCAGAGGCACTGCTCCCGGTTTCTGGATTGAGAAGGACAAGAAAGTCTTTGTGGCAATGCCCGGAGTTCCTTTCGAGATGAAAGGGATGATGGAAGATTTCGTGCTCCCGAGGCTCAATGAAATGAATCCCGACCGAAAGGTTTTCTATCTTACCAAAACTCTTCTTACCACCGGAATCCCGGAATCCACTCTTTATGAAAGAATAAATAAAATCGGGAATATATTCGTCGATGCTAAAGTAGCATTTCTTCCGAATCAGTTCGGCGTGAAAGTTAGGCTTACCGTATCTGCAATGAATGAGCAGGAATGCAAAGACCG
>JAEXUB010000265.1 GCA_023453125.1 Bacteroidota bacterium | reverse complement strand
AGAGTAATGGCTTGTTTTTAATGATATTATTCAAATCATTTAGAGTATGGGGAGTGTTCATAATTTTCTGGTATTCAGGTTCCAGGAAGAAGTCTGGAATTCCGGAAGTATTGCAGAGCATCTGATGAATTGTAACCTTTGAAGCCCATTGCTCCGGATACTCTTTATAGTATTTGCTCAACGGATCTGCAAGCTTAAGTTTCCCCTGCTCCGCCAGCTTCATTATGAGAACTGCCGTGTATTGCTTTGAAATTGAGGCGATGAGAAAGCGGGTGCTCCCGGTAATAGGTTCCTTTTTTTCAAGATGGGAATAACCATATCCTTTCCGGAAAATAGGCTTCCCGTTTTCGGTTATATAGACTGCCCCGCTGAAATTGCCGTTTGAATAATAAGCATTCATCAGCTCATTTATCCTTACTGCCTGTTCCTGGGCTGCCGTAAGTCCCGGAAAAACAATTAAGAGTATAAGAATTGCTGCTATTCTTTTCATAATATCCCTTTAATATTTCTACCCACCCTAAATGTAAAGTGATTAAATGAAAAAGGAAGCGGATAAAACATAAAAGGTAAATCCGGTATTTAAGAGGTCAATTCTGAGGGGGGATAGTCTGGCGCTACCCCCCTTTTTTCTTAGCAGGAGCTAAAACTTTAGAGTTTCTGCAGCCGGAGCGAACCGGTTCATCTCTGCCAGTTTACTGTAAAAAAAGAGGGCCAGAGCAGCAAAATAAAGGAGTGTTACTCCATAGTAGGAAATAGTAATTATCTTCTCTCTAGGTGTCTCAAACCTGGTATATTTTCTCAGGAAGATAGAGAAAATGAACCAGATTCCGAGAGCTCCCATAAAAAGGCTGAACAGGATAAAATCCGACAGGAAATAAGGGGATAAATTTTCATCGGGCCATACATTCATGCGGAAGAAAGAATAAACATTGTACAATGCATAAAAGAATAGAAGGCTAAGCTGCACTCCCCTGTTATGGAAGACATAACTAAAGGTTTTCTTTTCCTTAACCATATCTTTAATTACCCGGGCAATCCGGTCAACTGTTATCTTTGCCTTATTATCGGCCAGGGTTATCTCAACAGAGGCGTGTTCGGCAAAAGAGGAATGAAATACAGCTTTTATATGAAAATATTTCCCCGCTACAGAAGCATATTCCATAATTACAGACTTTGTTCCGTCGGGCAGTTTAGCCCCTTCGTATTCATCAATTCCCGAAAAGCTTAAATGCTCTTCCCCTGTTTCGATTATAATATGAAATTTCTGGTTTACAGAAAAAGCCTCGGCAGATGATCCTTCTATAAGGGCCTTTGCTTCGGCAAGAATGTAACTCTCAATATCCTTCAATAAATCCTTTGTTACCTTACACGATACAAGACGGTATTTGGCAGAATAAACACTCATTCTTTCCCCCGATTGTCTATTATTTTAATTTGTGCGGTGCATATTTCTTTCGCGGATTATTAGAATCCGCAAATTAACCTCAAATAAAACTATCCATTTCCGTTGGTATAAACAAGAGATAAAAGAGCCCTTTTCAGCCGCTTTTCTTTCCATATCTTGCAAAGGAATAAAGACGGTTTGGAGAGAAATACCTGTTAATGCTTGCCAGAACTGCACGGGCCTGGCAATTTATAGAAACCGACTGTTTAAGCCTGTCATTCCCTGACCTAACTGCCTGCACCGCATAAAAGGTAAAATTTTCAACAAGAGATACTTCTTTAATGAAATTGTAGACTCTCTCTTCCTCATCGGGAAGAGGAATTATCCTGTTCCCCTCCTGAATAAAAATCCTGTGTTTTCTATCTTTAAGGCATACAAAGAGGCAGTTTAGTTCAAGAAGCACCTCTTTCGGAATAAAGTCATAATACTTATAATAAATCAATGATAGCCTTCCGGCAATAAGAGAGAGCTTTTCCCGGTTTTCAGGTTCCTGATTCTCGGTTGTTAATGATGCATACCGGGAAACGATAGCTGAAATTTCATCTCTTACCATAAAAAACCGTTCTATCAGAAGTTTGGTTATCTGATGCTGCTGCTGTAGACGGGCCGAAAGCATACTGCTTGCAATTCCGAGCAAAGCGCCCAGAAAAAGGAGAATTACAGGCCATAAAGCTGAATTACCGGGCATTTCCCCTCCTTACATATTTTAATTAAATAATTCCCGCATTACTATAACCGGGGAATAGAGAAAGGATTAAATTATTATGAATAGTAAGAATTATAATAATAGGATGCAATCGGGATAAAACGAAAGAGCCTCCCAATGGAGGCTCAGAAAAAGATTTATTTCTTTATGTCTGCAAGAGGAACCGCGCTCCCCCTCATAGAATGAACTTTATTAGCTACGGGTAATGTAACTTCACTGCTTACATATTTTTCAAATTCATCTCTGAAACGGGCAACCATAAATTTAACCGGCCACGCGGCGGCATCGCCGAGTGCGCAGATGGTATTTCCTTCTATGTTATTCGCCACATCAATCAGCAGGTCAAGATCTTTGGAAGTTCCTTTTCCGCTCTGAATTCTCTTTAATGTTTTTTCGAGCCAGCCGGTTCCTTCGCGGCAGGGGGTACACTGGCCGCAGCTTTCGTGATGATAGAATTTCGAAATCCGTAATAGGACATCAAGAAGATTGGTATCTTCATCCATAACCATAACACCGCCGGTTCCAATGGCAGAGCCGGCTTCTTTTAGGGATTCGGCATCCATCTTTATCCCCTCAAGCTGATCTCCCCTGAGCGGAGGCATTGACGAACCTCCCGGAATAACGCATTTAATCTTTTTATTGCCGGGAACGCCCCCTGCATAATCATAAATCAATTCTGTCAGAAGCACACCGGAGGGGACTTCGTAAACGCCGGGACGGTTAACGTGACCGGAAATGCCGAATAGTATTGTCCCCGGATGCCTCTGAGCGCCAATCTTTGAGAACCATTCCCATCCTTTAAGGATAATTGGAGGCACATTGGTAATTGTTTCTACATTGTTAATTGTAGTTGGACATCCCCACAAACCGCGCTGTGCAGGGAATGGAGGTTTAACCCTCGGATATCCGCGAAGGCCTTCAATGGAATTCATAAGAGAAGATTCCTCGCCGCAGATATAAGCTCCGGCTCCTTTATGTATGTGTATGTCGCAGAAGAAATCTATACCGAAAGTCTCTTTCATTTTTGGACCGGCAAAGCCTCTTTCATAAGCGGTTTCAACTGCCTTCTGCATCAGTTTAACCCATTTATGATATTCGCCGCGGATATATATATAGGCAGTCTGGGCTCCTATTGCATAACAGGAAATGATAATCCCTTCAATAAGCTGGAAAGGATTATACTCAAATATCTGTCTGTCTTTGAAAGAGCCCGGCTCGCTTTCGTCCCCATTAATACAGAGATACTTAGGCTTATCGGAAGTCTTGGGCATAAAGCTCCACTTGAGACCGGTAAGGAATGCAGCGCCTCCCCTTCCTCTTAAACCCGATTTTTTAACCTGGTCAATTACCTCATCGGTGGATTGCTTAAATGCGAGTTTAGCGGCATCGAAGCCTTTATTTGCAAGATATACATCTATATCGTGCAGGTTTTCTATTTCAGGTAATACTATTCTTTCCATTATTTTAATGAGTCCAAAATTTCTTCAACTTTTTCTTTAGTTAGATTTTCGTAAAAGTCCTCGTTAACGGCAATCATAGGCGCGCCGCCGCAGGCTCCCATACATTCAACTTCTTCAAGGGAGAATTTGCCGTCGGGGGTAACCTGCATATGGTCGAGCCCCAGTTTTTCTTTAACCCGGTCCCAAATCTGGTATCCCCCTCTGAGCATGCACGAAACATTAGTGCAAACCTGAACGTGATAGCGCCCCATAGGTTTTGTATGGTACATCGTGTAAAAGGTTACAACGCTCAAAACGGAGACCTTGTCTATACCGAGGATATCGGCAATTTCGGCCATAACTTCGGTGCTTATAAAGCCGTTCTGTTCCTGCGCAATGTAAACGGTATCCATAACCGCCGCTAATGCGGTTGGGTATTTCTTTCTTGCCTTTTCAATGCGCGCAAGATTTTCTTCTGTAAATTTGAATGACATATATCGTTTCTTATTATTTTCTGAAATTATTATAGAATAATACAATTAAAATGATAAAATAGAGTACCGAAAAAACATTATAACCGAGAGAAATAATAGTCTGTCTTCCGGTCCTGAATGTAACATAAGGGCGTACAAAGATAGAAACAATTATCCAGACCGTAAGCATTGCAAAAAGGAAATTGAACAGGAGGTTATTGGTAATATGCATCGGTGTGGCACTCGGGGTAACCGTTAATACAAAATAGTTAATCACATTCCATACCGTATAGACAAAAAGCATACCCAGAAGAAGAGTTCTGTTGTGATACCAGTGATTAGTGGTTCTTTTTGCCGAGACTAAAGACTTAATTCCCGATCCAAGGCGGACTGCATTTTCCTTTGCGTGTTCTCCTTTAATAAATATCTCAACCGAGGGGTGTTCAGAGAAGGAGGAATGGAAAAGGACTCTTATATTCATAAAAATATTTTTATACGAACTGAAATCGACGGCAATGGACTGAATATTATCGGGAAACATCTCCTCGTCAAATTCGTCAATTGACGCAAGGCGGATTGAACCGCTTTTTGTCTGTATGAATATATGGTACATCTCCCCTTTACCGGCTTCAAATGCCCCGGATTCAATATCCGAATCGGCAAAAAAGCTTTTTGTCTCCTCGAAAATATACTTTTCAATTTCGGCAATCAGCTCCCTGTCAACAAGGCACGATGTAAGTCGGTATTTTGCGGAGAATGTATTCATCTTTTTATTTATCCGCTTCTCCCATAACCGGATCAAGGCTTCCGATGATTGCAACAATATCAGAAATCATATGCCCCTTACAGAGCATTGGAAGGACCTGCAGATTTGAGAAAGAGGGGGAACGGATTTTCATTTTCCATGGATGTCCGGAACCGTTGCTTACAAGATAGAAACCTAATTCCCCTTTCGGGTTTTCAGCAGAGAAGAAGGTGTCTCCTGCCGGAGGATTGATTCCCTGGTTAATAATCATAAAATCGTGAATCAGTTCTTCCATCTTGGAGTAAACTTCAGCTTTGTCGGCAACAACCTTTTTAGGTTCATTTGCCTTAACAGGCCCGGCAGGAATCTTCTGCAGGCACTGGTAAAGAATTTTAACGCTTTCCTTTACTTCATCTGCCCTCAAATGGTAACGGGCAAGACAATCCCCTTCGGAATATGTAGGAATTTTAAAATCAATGTCGTTATAGAATAAGTAAGGTTTTGCCCTTCTAACGTCATATTCAACGCCCGAAGCTCTAAGGCTTGGGCCTGTAACGCCGTATGCAATAGCATCTTCTTTTGAAAGTACGCCAACCCCTTCGAGTCGGTCAAGGAAGATTTTATTATGATCAAGCAGGGCTCCCATTTCATCCATTGCAGGGGCGAGCTCTCCGAGGAAATCCTTAATCATCTTAAGGGCTGTATCATCAATATCAGATGCAACACCGCCAATGCGGGTATAACTTGTTGTAAAGCGGGCTCCTGCAAGTATGTCATATATTTCCTGAATCTTTTCCCTTTCGCGGAAGGTCCACATTACCATTGTAACAGCGCCGACGTCCATTGCGTAAGTACCAATAGCCACCATATGCGCTGCAATGCGCGAAAGCTCTGCAATAATCATTCTGATATACTGGGCACGGGGGGGAGCCTCAATGCCTATCAGTTTTTCAACCGCAAGTACGTAAGCAACGTTGTTGCACATTGTAGCTGTGTAGTCGAGCCTGTCGGTATGCGGAATAAACTCTATATAGCTCATATTCTCGGCCATTTTCTCGTAGCCGCGGTGCAGGTATCCCAATTCGGGAACAGCGGAGATAACGGTTTCTCCGTCGAGTCTTAAAACGACACGCAGAACGCCGTGAGTAGCCGGATGCTGAGGCCCCATATTAATTATCATTTCATTCTCAAGAGCGTCCTCAACAGTAATATCGGAAGCCTGAGACATTAGGGCCTTTAATAATTTTTCATCGTTAGAGATGTTTATTTCTTTTTTCATATTAATGTTCTGTTTTTGGAAGTGGAAGTGAACCGGGTACGCCAAGAAGAGGAAAATCCTTTCTCAATGGATGGTATTCGAATTCCTCCGGCATATAGACCCTTCTTAAATCGGAATGCCCCGTAAAGCTGATGCCGTACATATCAAAGGTCTCCCTTTCGTACCATCCGGCGCTTTTCCAAACATTACTGAGTGTTGGCATATTAAGGTCAGATTCATCCAGTTCTATTTTCAATTTGATTTCATTTTTATTCTTATGGGAATAGACAATATATACAACCGTAAAGCGGTTTTTTCTTTTTGCCCAGTCTATTGCTGTAACGTCCTTGCAGAAATCGAATTTAATCTCTTCATCATCTCTCAGGAACAAAGCAGCATCAGCCGCGGCTTCCCTTTTAACTGTAATGGAGAGATCCCCTCTGAATTCTGAGGCATCTAAAATGGAATCGTTAAAGCGTTCTTTTAATTTTTTTATGATTATATCGTTCATCGGATTTATCGGTTTTATTTAATAATGTCAGCGGGAATTTTATCTTTAAAGTCGCGCGCCTTTGTTTTGCCTATTTTTTCCTGAATGGTCATAAGTGCATTCAAAAGATTCTCCGGCCTCGGCGGGCATCCTGCAGTGTACACATCAACTGGAAGGAACTGGTCTATTCCCTGAACAACGCTGTATGAGCGGTACATACCCCCTGTTGAAGTGCAGGCACCCATAGCAATAACCCATTTGGGGTCGGGCATCTGATCATAAATTCTGCGTACAACGTGCGCCATTTTATATGTAACGGTGCCGGCTACAATCATAAGATCGCTTTGCCTTGGCGAAAAGCGCATTACTTCCGAACCGAAACGGGAGATATCGTATTTAGGATCCGCAGCCGCAATCATTTCAATTGCGCAGCAGGAAATTCCCATTGGCATTGGCCATACTGAACTTTTACGCGCCCAGGCTATAATTGCATCAAAAGTTGTAGTGATATATCCGTCCTGTGTAAGCTTGGCTTCTAATCCCAATTTAATCCCCCTTTCACATAGATATAAAGGAAACCCAATTCGAGCACGACAAGGAAAATAAGCATTGGAAGAAAGGCGAATATTCCTGTTGCCGCAAATAATTTTTTAAATTCAACGCCCCACGGGTAGACAAAAATCACTTCAATATCGAAAATGATAAAGAGCATAGCTACAAGATAATACTTAATAGAGATACGCTCAGTAGCAGTACCAACGGGATTCTTGCCGCTTTCATAAGGCATGGTTTTGATTTTGTTCGGGCGTTTAGGGCCGAACAGAGATGATGAATAAACAACCGCCGCGCCGAAAATGACCGCGATTATCAACACCAAAAAGACGGGAATGTATTGTTCTATCATTATTCCAATTCAAGTTTATTTGAATTGAAATTTATTTATTAAATGGTATAAAGTCAATTTAAACAGGGTTAAAAAAGGGCTGATTTTATTGTCTCCGTATTGAAATATCGCCGTTTTTAGTTTCAATTGAAATTACCGCCCCTCCGCCGTTTATACGGTCGGCTCCCTTCTTCACGGAGCCCTCGCTGCTCACCGGAATCGGGAATTCCGTGTTAATTTCCCCGTGCCGGGCAGTAAGAAAAATTGAACTCCTTATTTCCTTATTGAGTGTTAATGAGACATCGGCATCTGTATTTCCTATTTCAACTTTTTTTGGATTATTGCTAATAACCGCGGTGAAATTTTTCCCCCGTCCCTTAACATCAATTTTGGATGCCGAAATCCCATTTAATTTAATTTCAGAATATTTCGTATCTGACTGCCAGTCCCCTTTTATTGAACTTCCGGTGAATTTCCCCTCGGATGCCGAATAAAAGAAAATTCCCGATGTGCCGGTTATCTGGTATGAGGAATAATCCCCGTCAATATAAAATGCCCCGGATGAATTGAGGATTTTATAATTGCCGTATTTAGTAGTAAAAAACACCTTATCTTTCGCACTAATCCGTTCTGCGCTCAGTTCGGTCCTGAAACCGTCAACTTTAACATTGGCTATATCGAAGAGCTGTAAATCCCCCGATTTGTCGTTAATATAAAGCAGTCCCGAAATCTTTTTCATTGTGATATCGGAAAGTTCAGAATAAGAAGAAACACTAGAAGATATATCTTCAATTGTCCCTTTTGAATTATAAGATGAAATATTAATCGAACCGTTAACACGGCTGATATTAAAGCTGCCCCCGTAGGAATAGATTCTGGCACTTCCTGTAAAGTCATTTATTGTAAGGGGAGCTACCTTAAGGTTTAGATTAATTTTGCCTCCGCAGTTCCTTGCATTAACATCCCCGTATTCATTTGTTATCTCATTCAGCTTTGCACAGGAAGAAAAGGTAAGATGATTCCCCTTGCCGCCGATATTGATAAATTCATCAATAGAAGAAATCTGTAAATCGGAGTAATTAAATTCCCCTGCCAGCGGAGAAGAGGCAGGAAGCATAATTTCCCCTGTAATAACCTTGGAGAAAGAATATTTAAAATCCCCTTTAAAAATATCGAATACGCTCCAGCTCCCCTGTTTCCCTGTTTCGGAGAACTCGATTATGATATCGTTGGCATCAGTTCTGTATGTAACATCAAAATTCTTCAGATATTCTTTTTCAAATTTTGAATCGCTCGAATTTACTCTTGCGGTTACATTAATAGAAGCCTCGTTTTTATCCCAGCCTGTAATTTTAAGCTGTAGGTTCGAAATCCCTTTAACCAGCACCCTCTGTCCCTGGTTAACAGTAAAATTTTTTCTGATATTTTTTTCTTCGGCATTAATAGATGCCGCCAGAAGAAATGAAATAAAAATGAGGAGATACCGGGTTTTCATAAGCTGCTTTCCTCCGCGTCAATAAGACGGCTTAAAATTTCGAGTTTCATTTTGTAAAGCTCCCTAAGGCGCGTCTGCTTTACAGGTGAAAAATCCCCCGGTTTTGTATCCGATTTAATTTCTTTAATTCCCGCATCTATAACTGAGAGTCTGCTTATTCCGGCAGCAATTTGATCTTCACTATCCTTCTGAAGTCCGGCCTGCTTAAGGCGCGGCATTGATTTTTCCACTTCCTCAATAGCTTTGGAATACGCATTGTTTATTTTAACGTATGCCGGTTCATCTCCGGCTATATATTTTGAAAAGACCGTAAATATTCCCACACAAACAAATATTACAGTAAAAGCCATACCGAATCCAAAAGCAAAACTCCTCAGATCCACATTAAAAAATGGTGCCGAATGTGCTTTAGGAAGTGAACGGTTTATATTGTTCCACATTCTTTTTTTCTTTTCATTACCGGGATATTCCGTTCCGGCATAAAAATCTTCAGGATTAATCATATTTACCTCTGCTTTTAATCCATTTTTCCTTTAATTCTTTTTTGACGCGGCATAAAGTTGTTCTTGAAAGAGCCTCGCTTATATTAAGCATGCCGGCAATTTCGGCATGCGAATAATTTTCTACTTCATAGAGGATAAAAATGCTCTTTTTGAATTCATCTAAATCATCCATAAGCCACTTCATATCCTGCTTCCATTCAAAATCCTCTTCCTGCGATACAGCCGAATCATACTGCTCATCCTCAAGAAAGACTGTTTTTTTATCCTTAATCCGTGCAAAATCCGTTTTCATCTCGTTAATGCCGATTTTAATCAGCCAGGTAGAGAACTTTGAATTTCCTTCAAACCGGTCAATATTTTCGAAGGCTTTAATAAATGCCCTCTGAGTCCATTCCTCAACCTGGTCCGGATTCTTTGAGAACTGATAGAGGAAGCGGTAAATGATATTTACATTCTCCTCATAGAGCTTTTTAAATGCCCTCTGGTTCCCTTTTCTAGCTTCTATAACTGAATAATCTGCCGGCATAATTATTTATTTAGTTCACCTATTAGATAGGGCAATTTATCAAAATGTTACATCCATTTAAAGAAGGTTTTTCCCGATATCCGATTTGATTAAAAGTTTTACCTGAGGGGGCAAATGGGAATTATTTGCTGAAAAAGCAAAAAAAGGCGCCGGGGCGCCTTAAATGAATATTTCAGATTTCGGGGGATTAACGGAGCAATCGTATTAAAGTATCGGCCACAGTCTTAAGGTCTTCTTTAGAGATCACCAGAGGGGGAAGCAGCCTTATTACCGTGGTTCCTGCCGGAAGGGCTACAATCTTTTCCTTAAGAAGTTCTATTAGAATAGGCTGAGCTTTCTCCTTAATTTCAATTCCAATCATAAGTCCGAGATTCCTTATTTCGCGCACCTTTGAAAGATTTTCCTGTTTAAGCAATCCTATAAAGTACTCCCCTTTTTCGGATGCCTGCTCAACAAGATTTTCTTCCATCATAAAATCTATTGCAGCCGCGCCTGCCGCGCAGGCCATCGGATTTCCTCCGAAAGTTGAACCGTGCCTGCTTACCGGAATGCTGATTTTTGATGAGCATATTGCGGCTCCCATCGGGAATCCTCCCGCTACAGCCTTTGCAATTGTTAATATGTCCGGCTCTATTCCGAAATGCTCAATTGCAAACATTTTACCGGTACGGCAGAAACCGGACTGGATTTCATCTATAATAAGAATGATATTCTTTTCATTGCAGAGCGCTCTTACCTTTTGGAAATATTCCTTGTCTCCTATATTGATTCCCCCTTCTCCCTGCACCGGTTCAAGAATAATGCCTGCCGTAGTATCAGTAACCGCTGCGGCAAGTTTATCGAAGTTATTAAAGGGAACATGCCTGAATCCCTCAACGAGAGGATAAAAACCTTCTTTATATTCCTCTTTATACGTAGCGCTGAGTGCACCCATTGTACGCCCGTGGAATCCTTTCATAGCTGCAATAAAATCGGTTTTCTTAGTGGCAAAGCGGGCAAATTTAATTGCGGCTTCAATTGCTTCGGTGCCTGAATTGGTAAGGAATGCCTTTGTAAGATTTTTAGGCACTACCTTCATAAGCTTTTCAAGAAACACCGCTTTTGAATCATTGTAAAAAGTATTCGGGCAGACGGCCAGATTGAGCGCCTGTTTATATACTGCATCGGCCACTTTTTGATTTGCGTGCCCTATTCCGGCCACTCCAACGCCTGCCGCGCAGTCTATATATTCATTTCCCTGATCATCCCAGAGACGGGCTCCTTTTCCTTTTACAAGCACAACATCCCTTCTGGGATATACGTCCATCTCATACTGCTGAATTAATTCTTTATAATTTGTCATGATACTATTGTTCCTTTTTCGTTTAATGCATCAATTACGGGATTTTCCCCTCTTCCGTCATAAATAAAAACTTTAGTGGGGCCTGCTTCAAAGAGTTTCCTTATAGCCAGAATCTTTCTTTTCATTCTCCCTTCAACGCTGTTTTCAAAAGCTTCCAGTTCTTTCTGCGTTATACTTTTAATTACCGAGCCGGGATCGTTTTTATCCTTAAGAAATCCGGGGGCCTCAATCAGCTGGATTATTTTATCCGCCTTTAATTCAGTCTGAAGGAGTGCAACAATGTCGTCATTTTCCGAATTGATTGCCACGCTGTTTTCGTCAATCAGAGGCACGCACAATACAGGCGCATATCCGTTTTCAATGAGAAGATTTAACAATGCAATATTTATTTTTTTGGGTTTCCCCGAAAAATCGCGCAGTATTTTTGTCTTACCCTCTTCACGCACCTTTATACCGGTATTTCTCTTTCCTTCAATCATCCTCCCGTCGAGGCCGGAAAGTCCTATTGCATTTATTCCGTTCTGCTGAAGCATTTCAACTATCCTTTTATTCTTTAGCCCTGCATAAGCCATCATCATCAGGTCAATTGTGGTTTCATCCGATAAAACGCTGGAATAACCGGAGAGGGATGTAACAACTTTCTTCTCTACATTCAGGCCGGCGGCAAGCTCGTCCCTGGCAGCATTAGCGCCGTGAACAATAACAAAAGGCTCTTTTACATTGGCAAGATCGGCAGCAATGCCTTTAAGGTTAATTTCTTTTCCGCCTCCAATTTTTATAATTATCATACAAGCATTCCCGTAAAATTGTTTTGAATTTTATCCCATCCCGATTCGCCAGGGTAGGGTTCCGAACAGATTATCATCGATTCCTCGGTCATCTTCATATGCATTGTGAAATACTCCGGATCCTCATTATGATTTGCCGATACAAATACATAGTCCTGGTCGGCAATAATAATATTCATTGCACGCACATAAGATGTACGGAGTTTAATCTGGTCAACAGCCTTTGACAAAGCTTCTTCCATATCCCCCTGATAAAAGCGCATAATGAAATTAAATATCTTTTCTGCTCCAATCCGTCCTTCTTCTTTAATTTTAACGCCGCGCAGTTCTCCGTTAAAGATAAAAACGTATTCTTCATTATAGAAAGGCATATTATTCTCAACTGCAATATCCCTATCCTTAAATGCGCTGCGTGCATGGGCAATAAGCCTGGTAGTCTTTCCGAAGCGGGAAAGGTCATCTTCCCACACAGGCTTTATATTTTTATAATGGACCCATTCATCATCCAGAATGAAAGAGCATCCCCATCCATGTCCCTGAAATTCCTTACTATTCTTAGCAATCGAAGCAAACTGCTTCAAATGCTCCTCAATATTAAATTCATAATTAGACCGAACGAATAATAATCTGCACATAGTATTCTCCTGTTAAATTGGATGAAGGCCGGGAAAACCCAGACCAGTAGTTTCGTCGAAACCGTACATTAAATTGAATGCCTGAAGCGCCTGCCCTGCAGCACCCTTCATAAGATTATCTATTGCGCTTACAACCACAAGCCTGTTTGAGAATTCATCTTTTTTGAATCCGATATCGCAATAGTTTGTACCCCAGAGGAGCTTTGGTTCGGGATAACGGTAAATTCCGTCATTTTCCTTTACGATTCTTATAAATGGCTCGTCGCCGTATTCTTTCCTGTAAACTTTCCAGATTTCCTTTTCATCAAGGTTATCCTTAAGGAACACATGAATGGTAGCGAGAATTCCCCTTACAATATCAATTGAGGTGACGGAGAAATGGACATGTATTTTCTTCCCGAAACCGAGTTCCTGAAGTACTTCGGCAGTATGCCTGTGTCCGGTCGGCATATAAGAGCGGACCACATTTGAGCGTTCCGGATGGTGCGAAGCGTCGGATGCTTTGTTGCCTCCTTCGCTTGAACCCGCTTTCACTTCTATTACCGTCCTTTCCTCATCTATAAGATTATTCTTGAAGAGAGGATAAAGGCCAAGTATTGCTGCCGTAGCATTGCATCCGGCGCTGGAAATGTAATTTGCCTTTTTCATTTCCTCCCGGTGAAGTTCCGGAATTCCGTATACAAACTCTTTCAGGAGAACCGGGCGCGCGTGAGGATGATGATACCATTTTTCATATTCCGCGGGGTCGTTTATCCTGAAATCGGCGCTCAAATCAATAATTTTCTTTGCCTTCCCCCTGAACTCATCCATTCTTTTCATCGAGCTTCCGTGAGGCAGACAGAGGAATAAAAGGTCGCACTCTTCAAGTTCGTTGAGAGATGTAAATTTCATCTGGGTAGCTTTTCTCAGATTTGGGTGAGCCTTATGGAGGAATTTACCCAAATAGCTTTCGGATGTAACCTGACATATTTCCGCAAAGGGGTGCTGGAGCAGAAGGCGTATTAAATCCCCTCCCGCGTATCCGGATCCTCCTGCAATAGATACTCTTATTTTATCCATTTATCTCTCCTCTTGCAACCTGCATTACATACTCAGCCATTTTCCCCGGTATATTTACTCCGGTTGTTGTGATGCTGTTTTTATATTCCATTGTGTAATTTACCTCATTAACTTTAATCCCTTCTGCGGTTTCGAATAGATCGATTGCTACAATACCTCCGCCAACAGCCTGAGCAGCAGCTTTGGAGATAGAGGCAATCTCTTCGGTAACGGGACAGTTTGAAGCCTTGCCTCCCCGGGCAGTGTTTGTAATCCAATGGGGCGAGTCTCTATAGATTGCTGCAATGCATTCCCCGCCTACAACAAAGCTTCTTATATCTCTTCCTTTTTTCTCTACATATTTCTGGATATAAAAAATCGAATGATGATAAGAGCCCAAAACGGTTTTATGTTCAAGAATTGCTTCAGCCGCGTCTCTGTCGTTTACTTTTGAAAGGAGCCTTCCCCAGGAACCAACTGCCGGCTTAAGAACTACCGGATAACCCATATCTTCAATTGCTTTCAGTGCCGATTCCTCGGTAAATGCAACTCTTACTTCCGGCTGCGGAACATTATTTTCTGCGAGGGCTGTTGATGTAAGCAGTTTATCGCCGCAAATGGTAGCAACTTTGTAGCTGTTAACGCATTTAATTCCGGCGGCTTCAAAGAGACGCAGTGCGTGGAGAGCGCGCGAGTGATTTATGCACCTTTCTACTACTATATCAAGGTCATAATGATCCCGGCCAAGATTAAAAGACAGTTCCCTGTCGTCAATCATTATAAGTTCAACACCGGGCATTTTGTTGAACTCGTCAATTAAATATTTTTCATCCTTGCGGATAAGAGAATGCAATAAACCTATTCTCATAGTTTCCTCTAAGTTAAATTAATAAATTATTTTGTATGTATTTTATATTTTAATGTATGAGCAAGCTAGTTGCTCTTCTTATACTTAGTATTGTGTAAGCAGGAATTTACGATATGTGATAATTCGGAAAGTTCAACTGTGCGCCCGCGCTGCCCCACAGACTTTACTTCCTGGAGAACATCCATCTGAACGGATTCTTCGAGGTCGCCGTGGCCTATAATATTCAACGCGTATCTGATAGAAGCAATGCCCGACATATGGTCGAGAGAAAAGGTTCTCTGTCTTCCAACCAGCTCAGGGCTAAGGCTTTCATAGTGCATCGGATTAACTGAGGCTGCGTGAGTATGAACGCCGGCGCAGTGAGTAAAAGCATTCTTCCCCGTAACAGGGTAATTAACCGGAATGCTAACCTGTGAGTGGCGGCTGACTATTTCATAAAGCTCAGGCAGTTTAGAAAGGTTCCATTTGTTCATACCGAAATCGGATGTCAAAACTACAAGAAGCTGAGCCAGGTCTACAATACCTGCACGCTCACCGAGTCCTAGTACGGACGCATCTATAATTTCTGCACCTGCTTCGTATGCCTGTATGGCATTGGCAAGCGCCAATCCTCTGTCGTTATGGCAATGGACTGCAATTTTGGGAAAGAGATTCTGTGCGGCCAGTTCTGATTTAAGGTTTTTGATATAATCATACATATTGCGCGGAGTACCGGGAACCATATAACCGGTAGTATCGGCAACAGAGATTATATCGGCACCTGCTTTAACCGCCGCCGAGGCCGCAGCAACAACATTCTCAAACTGAGAGCGGACAGTATCTTCAGGTGTGTAACGGATAAGCAAATCGGGCTTCTGCTCTTTGGCATACTGAATTACTCCGCAGATCTGCTCAATTGCGTTTGAAAGATCTTTTTTAAATACGGTATTAAGCCTTTCATCGGAAACACAGTAAAATATTCCGAGAAAATCCACACCGCATTCAAGAGCAAGTTCAACATCCCCTTTTAAAGAACGGGAATGGGCTCCAACTTTAGCTTTATAATGTTTCTGGGCTATCGATTTAACAGCCGAATAAATTTCGGTTGTAACCGACGGATGCCCCGACTCAATAATGCTAACACCAATCTCATCGAGGAGATCGGCAATGGCAAGCTTGATGTGCTTATCGAAATAAACACCGGGGGTTTGTTCCCCTTCGCGGAGAGTCGAGTCGAGTACTTCTACCAACTACTTTATTCTCCCCAATCCTCTTCTTCCTGCGGAGCTTCCGCAAGAACTACAGGATCCAGATCAACTACTTCAAGTTCAGTTCCGCAATCGATGCACTCAATTAATTCACCGACTACAGTGTCGTCTGCCAGAGTCAATTCAGCTCCGCAAACAGGGCATTCACCGAACATAAGTCCTCCTATTCATTATTATGTGAAAAATTGCGTTGAACTTATAAAAATTAAGGAAACAATGCAACTTTATTTATTTTATTCACTACAAAAAGATATTAATTTTTATTTATAAATCAATAAGCAAGTTTGAATATCTCTTCAATATCCGACCTGCTTAACTGTTTTAACCTTCCTAACGGAACTCTCAATGATGCATTATCGGTCAGTTTTGCAATTTCATTTTCCTTTACTCCGGCTTCACTCAATGTTACAGGAGCACCGATTGATTTATAGAATTTAATGAGAGCTTCAATTCCTTTAACTGCCTTTTCTTCATCAGTGCCATTTTCAATATTAAATATCTTCTCTGCAAACCTTGAAAATTTGCTGACGTTGAATTTGTATACATATTTCATCCAGGCCGGGAAAACAATTGCCAGTCCGGCGCCGTGCGCAATGTCATAAAACGCGCTTACGGAATGCTCAAGCATATGCGACGACCAGTCCCCGTAATTCCGCCCGATTGCAGTTGAGCCGTTGAGTGCAAGTGTAGCGCACCAGGCAAGCTGAGCCCTCGAATCGTAATTTGACGGATCTTCAAGAAGTATTTGCACGTGTTTAATTATTACTCTCATCATTGCCTCGGCAATCTCATCCTGAATTTCCGATTCCTTTGCCCCGTCAAAGTAATACTCAAAGATATGCGAAAGAGCATCTACAG
>JAEXUB010000245.1 GCA_023453125.1 Bacteroidota bacterium | reverse complement strand
GAGAGATAATTTGCCAGATTCAGAAAATCAGGTTTCAGCTCATCGCACAATTCCAAAATCTTATCAAGTGTTTTATAATTTTCGCGGTTAACGAAATATGAGAATCCTACGCTTTTGAAACGGTTTTTGATGGTGCTGTAATTTTCCATTACCCTTTTGAAAGCATTAACCCCCACATAGTTTTTATACTGTTCGGCAGTGTAGCCGTAAAGGCTTATGGAAATATAATCAGGAGAATTTTTCAATTTCATCAGGCGTTCCGGATATGTACCATTGGTAATAATACCAACATACTTCCCGTTTTCCTTCAGATAATCAACCACTTCGGTAAAATGCCTGGCAATTGTCGGCTCTCCGTAACCGGCAAGGCAGAAACTTTCAAGTGAAGGATATTCAAGCAGAATTTTCTTCAGCAGTTCAACATCAACTTCATTGTGCCTCGGTTTTTCAACAGTCTGTCTTCTGCACCCCAGACAATTAAAGTTGCAAATATCTGTCATATAAAGAGTGCACTCTGTTGGAGCTAAATTTAACTGTACCTGCATTTTCTATCCTTTACTATTGCAATATTCTTAGGTTAATAATTATAAATGTTTAAATTTCGGCTCAAGCCACATGCACCACCGTTTAATATTTTTTTCGCCGAGCCAGTTTGTCTCAAGCAATATTTGGTGAAATCCGCTTCCGTTATCCGGAATATCCAGTTTATAGAAAAACTGTTTCCGGTCCTCGGGTAAGGCCACCGGATCAAGAACAAATTCAAACGATATTCTATCGTCTGCAATCACCTGAAATGAAGAACCGCCGGCTGCTTCTTCAGTATCCCACATTTCGGGATGCATCATTATACCGAATTCAAAAGTACCCGGGCTGCCGAATGGCAGATTAAAAAGCATCCTGGATTTTGCCGGAGCGAAAATACTTCTCAAAGTTTTCCCGTTAAATGATACCGGCCATATCTCAGGAGCCTTTACCGTACCTTCAAGCAATTCATACGAAGAAAAATTGTCTATGAGGGAATGTTCATTAGTTCTTCCGGGCAATCTTGCTTCTTTCAGAATTTCTGTAATTACCCCAAATTCTTTCTCCGGAATTACGATTTTTTTTGGTAATTCCAGATGAATAAGCTGTTCCGCCAGCAGTTCATATTCATTTCCCGCATAATAGGAAAGCATTTTATCTATTTCCCCTTCGCTGTTATATGGAGCTGAATAAATGCTTTCTCTAATAAATTGAAGCGAAGAATCCAGACTGGAATTCCTAAGGGCAGATTTTAACGGCTCAAAATAATTACTGATTTTTTCAACAATTTTCGCTGTTATTTGCTGTTCGTATTGGCCATTGAAATAACTGTTTACATTTTTATATACCTTTAACTCTGCCTGCAGCTGGGGAATACCGGCCCGGGCTGTCCATACTGAAGAGCTATGCATTCGGTAAACGCTCATTACATCATTGAAATATTTTATTTTGCCAAATTGAGCCGTTAAAATATGGAGCGGCCAGTCTCCCAACGGCAGCCCCATATACCATTCAGGCAGATTTTCCAATATTTTGTTTTTTCTGTATAACACCGAAACATTAGGTATAAAATTTCTTAGAACTATATCCTCCAACCGGGACGTTTCCGGCTGATTAAAGTCGCATATTCGTGTTTCGCTCACTTTTTTATCAAATGCAATAAATGCGTCGTGAAAACAAATTGAATAATCAGGATTCTCTTCAAGAAACGACACCTGCCTTTGAAGTTTATCTTTTGCAATCCAATAATCATCGCCTTCGCATATTGCAATATATTTACCCCTGCATTTGGGAAAGAGATATAAGGCGAATATTCTTTTATTTCCCCGGGAATACTGATTTTCCTCCTGATAAAAAGGTAAAATCTTATCAGGATATTTTGCGGCATAGGATTCAATTATCTCCTTTGTTCCGTCAGTGGACGCATCATCATGAATCAGGATTTCATATTGAAATGAGGTCTCCTGCAATAGCAAACCTTCAATAGTTTCGGCAATATATTCTTTCTGATTATATGCTGCGCAGCAAACACTTACTAAGGGCATTATGTTTTCTCTATTATTCATTGCTATTCTTCAGGCTTCTAAGAATGAACAAAGGCCGGTTGAGAAACTCGCCAAGTGAATCATCCCGTTTTATATTGGAATCATTCAGTTCTTTATATTCAACTATTCCATTTGTTTTTTCCGGAATTCCTACGGCATCTATTTCCCATATTCCTTCAATTCCGTTCTTAATAAATTCAATCATCTCCCCTTTTGTCCCGTTATCAAAAAGACACTGGCTGATATTCCCCTGCCAGTTAAATCCCATCTGAAATACCAGATATTCCGTATGTCCGGCCAGGCTGTTTAGCTGCTCTAATATTTTTTTTCTGGCATATTTTATATTGAGCCCTTTATCACCATAATCGTCTCCTACATGATGAAGAACATTTAATAGCACTGTAACATCATAGTTCTCTTTTACTTCATCGAATTCAAAATACCGGTTATGAAAATGGAACCTTTGCTCCTCTCCAAAGAGAGCGACTGCTTTATTCAGGAACTCAGAACATAATGGTTTTCCTTCAAATCCCGTTACATCCGCTGCGCCGGAATCGAGCAAATCAAATAAAATATATCCGGTATTGCACCCGATATCCAGAATCTTTTTCCCTTTAACATCTACTTTTGACTTAATAAAGGATAATCTTTCCCTTTCATAAAAAACAAAGCGTGACTTCAAAGATTCATCTTCAATTCTGCTATTCAACCTCTCGGGAATAATATGATATCCCCTGTGTTTTTCGGTACTGCCGGTTTTTTTTAGAACAAGAATCAATTCATCATAAATATTTCTTTCGCGTTCTGTCATCTCTGTTAATTCCTATTATTTCCTATTACGCTGTTTATCCATTTAGTTACATTATGATTTCTATTACCAATAAAGAAATCATCAAAGACCTTTAATGCTTCTTCAATTGTGTATAATCCATTGGCAACGTGGGGCCAGTAACCTGCCTGCTGCCTGTTGATTACCAGATTTATTCTTACGGGGATTGATTCTAACCCTAAGGCGGATGCGGCGGCGGCTCTATGATTTCCTGCAGTTATTAACCATTTCCAATCCCCTTCTTCGTTTACCAGTGCGGTAGCCCTTACATCCCCTTCTGAGGAGTCGGACCTTTGATATCCTTTTCTTGAGATTTCCTTCAGAACATATTCAATCCTTAAGGCTTCAACCCTTGTTTTTTTCTCAGAAACCGGACCGCAGAAAAGCCATCCCTCTTTAATATCAAGTTTTGCCCCGGTAACTATATTTTCTGCAATTGCAGCTTTTTCATATGCCTCTCTATAAGACTCAACGCTTCTGGCCCGCCATGGGAAAACAGAAGCCCAGGGAGGTTCATTAATCAGCTTATGCCCCCTTTCAAAATTAATTCCAAGCCATTCTGCTGCATTTGCCGGCCTTACAATGCGGTAATATTCTTCAAATACTGCCTGTATAGCATCAACCACACCATCTTTTTCGATACCATATTCTATTCCTTTTTTTGCCGCAAGTACAAAGGGAGTCATTTCGGATAAGACGAAGCCGGGCTGGGACCTCCCGTCTTTTATTTTCCCATTTAAAAGAGCAAACTGGTATATTTCACTGTATAGCAGAGATACAGGATGGTTGGTCAAATCGCGAATGTCTAAAATATTTGCATTAACTGCGCTATTTTTTTTCTTATTCTTCTTTTCAGAAGGCAGTATAGAGTTGCAGCAATTAAGTGCTTCTTCAAATTCAATGGCCGGAGAACAAATCCCGGTTCCATATGCTGCATTGTCAACAACTGCCTCATTTCTTTCATTAAGAAATATCCGTTTTTCTTCGAACCATTTTATTACCTGAAGAAGAGTACGGCATTGGTCAATAAATACAAGATGCCTTATTTCTTTTAAGTCCTTTTTACCGTCAACCGGGATGGCAGTTTGAATTATCGGTGCACCGGTGTCGGTACCCGAATCAACAAAATGAATTGTCGTACCTGCAAATTTACTGCCGCTCTTAATTGTATCTCCAAATCCATCCATTCCGGGGCAAGCAGGCAAAATTGACGGATGCATATTGATGAGTTTCCCTCTCAGGCTATCAACTAAATCCTTACTGAATAATCTGGTGTAAAAAGAAATATAAAGGTCGTACGATTCTTTAGAGATATGTTCAAGAACCAGGGCCGAGAACTCTTCTCCCTTCTTTGAAGGTAATTTTGTTACCTTTAAACCGGCTTCTTTGGCAACACTTATTGCTCCGCATTCTCTGTCTGTAATGATCTCAATCTCATGCTTTTTCAAATAATCAGTTTTGAGCAATTGCGAAAGGACACTGCCGTTTGTTGATATTATTATTGCGATTTTCAATATTTTATCCGTTAATCATTTTCTTAATTCCACTTCAAATAAGCTCATATTTATTTAATGCGTCCGAAACCCCCTTTTTTCCTGCATACATCAGGGAATCAATTATTGACAGATTAGCCACAAATTCTTTCGAATTTTGCCGATAAATAATGTCCCCCGATTTAAGGAAATAAAGAGAAATGCCTCTTTCCTTAAAGTATTCCTTCGAATATAAATCGGTTCCCCCTATTGCATTTATATAATCACTTGCCCCTTTTTTAGAGCAAATTGCAATCAAACGGTCCGCTTTTCCTATTCCCTTTGATTCCGGGTACTCAATGGAAGTTTGCTCAATTGTGCAATCAATATTTAGAAAACCGGCCATTTTCTTTATGGAATTCAGGAGAAAAAGGGCCAAATTGTTTTCATTGAAAGACATTATTTCACTTATTATTCCAATTACTTCATTGTAATAGGGAGTTTTTTGATATCCCTGCTCAATAGTTTTAAAAAATTTTGATAAATAGCCACTGCTAAAATCAACCTCTATTTCATTTATCAGCCTATTCTGACTGATTTTTTTGCAGGGAAGAGTAAAATACGAATCCTTGCCATTTATTAAGATTCTATTTCTATTAATCCATCCTCTTTTTATGTAGTTAACATCGTCATAGACAGCAAAAACATCGGAAGCCTTCAGAAGCTGATAATATCCAATATAAGGGAACAAATAAGGCTGCATAATGGCCATTTTCATTTTTTGAATCCCTTTAAAATTTCCCCGATCATTACAGGTATTTCCGGATCCAGATCGGAAAATATCGGAAGACATATTATTTGACCTGTAATCCTTTCGGCATTCTTAAGATTGCCCGGTTTAGCCGAATCCAGTCCCCGATAAGTGGGGAATTGACTTATAAGAGGATAAAAATATCTTCGTCCAATTATATTATGCTCCTTCATACCAAAATATACTTCGTCCCTTGTCATTCCGAATTCCTCTTCGTTTATCAGGATCGGGAAATATGAATAACAATGTTTAACTCCAATAAAATCATTCAGAAATGATAATCCGGAGATACCTTTCAGTGTTTCCCTATAAGTCTCTGCTATTTTTTTCCTTTTTTCAATGGCACTGTCTACATACTTTAACTGCAAAAGCCCCATTGCCGCCTGTACTTCGTTCATCTTAGCATTAATACCTGGTGCAACCACGGTGGTTTCATTTATGAAACCGAAATTTTTCAGGTTATCTATTCTTTTCTTAGTAGCCTCATCGTGGCTGACAATCGCCCCCCCCTCAAATGTATTGTATACTTTTGTTGCATGAAAACTCATTACGGATAAATCACCGAATTCTACAACTGGTCTATCGTTTATTTTAACCCCGAATGTATGACAGGCATCATAAATTATTTTAAGATTATAGGCTTCAGCTATTTCTTTTATTCTGTTAACATTACATGGATTTCCATACACGTGGACCGGCATTATGGCAGTTGTCCGGGGAGTAATAGCCGCTTCAATTTTTTCAGGATCAATGTTAAAGCTGTCAGGCTCTATATCTACAAAAACCGGTTTAATATTATTCCACCATATTGCATGCGTGGTAGCTACAAAACTGTAAGGAGTAGTTATAACTTCGCCGGTAATACGTAATGTCTGCAGGGCTGTTACAAGAGCAAGTGTGCCATTAGAGAATAACGAAATATATTTTACCCCTAAATATTCGCAAAGAGCCTTTTCGAGAGACTGATGGTATTTGCCATTGTTTGTTAATCTCCTGCTGTTCCAAATGTCTTCCAAATATGGAATGAACTCTTCCAATGGCGGTAGCGAAGGCGTAGTAACAAGAACCGGCTTTTCATTTAGCCCCAATTTTTACCCTATTTCTTTTTATTGAATTCGAATTTCAGTTTTTACATTCTACTTAATAGTTTAAGTGTACAAGAATAGTCAACTTCTATACCATTGAATATGGAGTATAAATTGGGTTTTTGGTCTGATTTTATGGGGGATATTGGCGTCTTGGCTAATAATAGCCACTATTAGGGGAAGTATTATGCTTTTTCCAGCAGTTCTATAAGCCGATTGGCTTCTTCTTTAACCTTTTCTTCAATTTCTTTAATCAGTTTCTCCTCGTGCTTTTTCCTTTCGGCCATAATTTCTTCTATTCTTTTCCTGTGAGTAGCAATCCTTTCATTAATATTCTTGATTGTAATCTTCTCATTTTTCTCCGATTCGGCTTTAATCTGTTCAATGTTTTTTTCCTTAACAAATTTCAGGTTCGCAATTTCCCTTATTATCCTCTGCTTCTCCTGCGATCTTTCATAGACAGCATACACAGTGGACATAGCCGAAATAAAAAAGCCGACAATAAAGGTAAAAATGCCCCATTTTCCGCCTGCCAGCAGTATTGCTTTAATCATCTGCCCGAATCCGCTCAGCTCATTTGAATAATTGCTTGAATAACTGGCAAATCCGGCCACCAGGACAACCAGAAGAGATAATATTATGGTATATGTGAAACTGCTCTTGAAACTTGTGGAAGGATTGTTTTCTTTGTCATCGGATAGATGAGTAAGTTTCCTCTCAAGATATCCCATCTGTTCATTTACGGTGTATTCATACTGGGCAATTGCCAGTTTGGCCTTCTCCTTATACTTTACCTTAAACTCATCTATCTCTTTTGTAAGGTGCTCTATAAGCACATTCAGGTCGGTAATATTCTGGTCATATATCTTAAGCACTTTCTGGTTTTCATTAATAAACCGCTGCCTTATGGTAGAAAGCACAAGCTGTAGAGTGTCGTTAAATTTAATCCATAATAGACTAATAGAGGAGAGAAAAAGATTGAGAGAACTGGTAAAATAATTTTTAAGAATCTTTTCGAAAAACGCGAAACTGTTTTTTACCCCGGGGTCCTGGTATTCATTAAGGTGAAGCTCCTTAAAAACCTCGAATTTCTTTCTTATACGGACCAGATTTTCATTTGCCTGTAATTCCTTTCCTTCGAGAAAATCTTCCAAAAGCTGGCAAATATCTCCGAATTCCCTGTATTTAAAGATATTCTGGCTTAGCGGGTTCTTTATAAAGTATTGGTATAAATTAAAACTATTCGCCGAAACGGCATATGAAATCCGGCGCATATCATATTCATATACATCACTTATTAAATCGAAACAGGTTGATTTATTTCCCTGCTGAATCTCTGTAAGTGCAAGATAAAACTTAGCCGTAATTCCATCCGGTTTAATTACCAGTGCTTCCTGAAATTTCTGCAAAGCTTCAAATATTCTGCCATTTAAATAATGTTCAAATCCTGAGTAAATCTTGAGAACATAATATAAATCGGACTGCAGCCCTTCATCTGCCTGAATTTCGCCGACCAGCATTTCCCCTTCTTCATAATAGCGTTGAGCAGTCTCGCTCTCCTTTAATGTCTCGTCAAATGTAAATAATACTCCCCCGTAAATCGACTTGATAAGGCTCCTGGATTTATCTTTGTTTATAGTCTTTTGCAGCGACTGGGCAAAATACTTTTTCTCGCTTTTTCTAGTGGTATTTACCCATTTGGAGTAATAATCTTTTGCCAGTTTAAGAGAATCGGAATCCCCCTTAACTCCCTCTTTTTCTGGTGCTTTTGTATTCTCATCAATAAAAA
>JAEXUB010000232.1 GCA_023453125.1 Bacteroidota bacterium | reverse complement strand
CGCAGTTTCAGGATATTCGCCGGCTTTTTGGCATTCACCTCGGGTATTATCAATATGGTTATTTTCCCTTCTGTAAGCGCCCGGTTTTTCATTTACTTCTGCGGCATACCGGAAATCGGCTATATAGGGCCTTTCTCGGGAACGTTCCTTCTTACAACAGGAGTGATGGTTCTGGTTCCTTTGTTCTTTATTCTTACCGGCGGGCATATAGCAGTTATGTTTACGGATTTCATTCAGGGAGTGTTTGTTAATATTGTTTTTGTAGTAATTACAATTCTTCTTCTTATTCAGGTAGACTGGAGCACTATATCTGAGACAATGTACGCCTCTCCGGCAGATGCCTCTCTAATAAATCCATTCCATTCCGGAAGCGTTCAGGATTTTAATATCTGGTATTTCTTTATCGGTATGTTCGGACTAATATATACAAAACTCTCGTGGCAGGGAAACTCTTCATTCAACGTGGCTGCAAAAAGCGCGCACGAAGCGAAGATGGCAGATGTATTAACCAACTGGCGCCTTATTCCTCAGTGGGGGCTCTTCCTTGTATTTATCCCTGTTGTAGCATATACAGTAATGAACCACGCAAGTTTCGGTAATATTGCTGATAGCGTTAATGCGGTGTTAAATTCTTCGGGGGGAACCGATGCCGTTAAAAGCCAGTTAAAAGTTCCTATGGTATTGAATTTCCTCCTTCCAATCGGATTGAAAGGGGCATTTGCGGCAATTATGCTTGCCGCGGCAATTACCTGCCATAATACATATATGCATTCCTGGGGAAGCATATTGGTTCAGGATTGCATATTGCCTCTAAAGAAAAAAACTTTAGAACCTAAAGAACATCTCCGTTATCTAAAGCTTTCTATCACCGGGGTGGCAATTACGATTTTTATTTTAAGCGTTGTATTCCAGCAAACTGAAAAGATATTCCTCTTTACTGCAATTTCGGGGGCCATATTTGTCGGCGGCTCGGGTGCGGTTATTATCGGCGGGCTTTACTGGAAGAGGGGAACAACGGCCGCGGCATGGAGCGCTATGATTACAGGCGCAGTTACGGCTACAACGGGAATAGTGCTGAATTCGGTAATTGACAATTTCCCTATCAACGGTCAGTGGTTCTGGTTTATCGCAATGGCCTCGGCATCTGTTGTTTACGTAACTGTCAGTCTGTTGGGTAAAAAACAGAGCTATAATATGGATAAGCTTCTTCACCGGGGAGAATATGCGGTTAAGGAAGATGAGATTATAGGGGACAGTCAGCCTCTTAAAGGATGGAAAGTCCTCGGCTACACCAATGAATTTACGAAAGGGGATAAGACCATATTTATTGCAACTTATGTATGGACATTTGCCTGGTTTGCCGTTTTTGTTATTGGCACAATACTCAATCTTACAATAGAAGTACCCGATTCGGCATGGATGCAATTCTGGAAATATTTTATTTACATATATTCGGCAGTATCTGTAGTTGTCGTTATCTGGTTCCTCATAGGGGGAGCAAAAGATTTAAAAGAAATGATCCGCAGCCTGAAATCGATGGTTAGAAATCATCAGGATGACGGAAGAGTTACTCATTAAGCAAGGAGCTGCAATGAAAAGATTATTCATATTACCCGTTTTATTGTTCTTTTTTCTGGTGTTAAACGCTAATCATACTGCTCAGACAAAAGGGGATATTAAGATTATTCCCCAGCCGGAGAAGATTGTAAAGGCTGCCGGCACATTCCTTCTGGATGGTGAAACATACATTTATCACGACGGTAAAAACAGGGAACTTGGCGAAGTTGCTGAATTCCTTGCGTATATGCTCTTCAAGGAAAAAATACATGTAATACCGGCTAAGGTAAATCCCAAGGATAAGATTGCAAAGTCTTTTGTGCTGACTGTGGATGATAAAGCAAAAACCGGCAAAGAGGGATATATACTTGAAATAAAAAAAGACCGGATTAATATAATATCACAGAGCCCGGCAGGTGTATTCTACGGGGTGCAGACAATAAGGCAGCTTCTCCCGGATACTTTTGAAAAGAATGACGGGAAGACTGTAAAGGAAGTTAAACTACCCTGTTTAAGAATTGAAGACAAGCCGAGGTTCGGATACCGGGGAATGCACCTTGATGTATCGCGCCATTTCTTCGGCAAAGAGTTTGTGAAGAAATACATCGATATGATTGCGATGTTCAAGATGAATGTTTTCCACTGGCATCTAACCGATGATAACGGATGGAGATTAGAGATTAAGAAGTATCCCAAGCTGACCGAGATATCCGCCTGGCGTGTAGACAGGGAAGATAAACCTTGGGGTAAAAGAGAACTCCAGAAAGAAGGGGAAAAAGCAACTTACGGCGGTTTTTATACACAGGAGGATGTTAAAGAAGTCCTTGAGTATGCCCGAAGAAGACAGGTTGAAGTAATACCTGAAATTGAAATGCCGGGACACTCGGCAGAAATCTTTGCCGCATATCCCCAGTTCTCATGCCGAGGTGAAAAGCTTACAGTTCTTCCCGGATCATATTGGCCGAATATAGATATTTTCTGTGCCGGCAACGACAGCACATTTATTTTCCTGCAGAATATTCTCGATGAAGTATGCGAACTCTTCCCAAGCAAGTATGTGCATATAGGAGGAGATGAAGCTGACAAGACGAGATGGAAAGAATGCCCGAAATGCCAGGATAGAATAAAGAAGGAAGGGCTTAAAGATGAAAATGAACTTCAGAGCTATTTTGTAAAGCGGATGGAAAAATACCTTATCTCCAAAGGGAAGAGAATGATTGGATGGGACGAAATTCTTGAAGGGGGACTCGCACCGGAGGCTACTGTTATGTCGTGGCGCGGAATTGAAGGGGGAATTGAAGCTGCTAAGCAGAAGCACGATGTAATTATGACTCCAACAACCTACTGCTATTTTGATTATTATCAGGGCGAGCCGAATTTTGAGCCTGTCGGAATCGGCGGATACCTTACTTTAAAAAAGGTTTACTCATATGAACCAATTCCGGAAGAATTGAGCAAAGAGGAACAGAAGTTTATTCTTGGCGCTCAGGGGAATGTTTGGACCGAATATATCCCTTCAAATTCTCACGCAGAGTATATGGCCCTGCCCAGAATGATTGCGCTCGCAGAGGTTGTCTGGTCTCCGAAACAAACAAGAGACTGGAACAGTTTTCTGGCGCGACTTGAAAACCTAAAGCCGCGGCTAAAGGCAATGGATATCAATTTCAGCGAAGGTACATTCAGGCTGAACTTTGTTACTAAGTATAATGCGTCTTCAAAGAAGATGAACATTGTAATTGAATCGGAGCAGTACAATCCCGAAATTTATTATACACTTGACGGCACAGAGCCTACGACATCTTCATTAAAGTATACCAAGCCATTTGCAGTAAGCAAGACTACAAAGATTAAGGCTGCAATATTCAGAGACGGAAAGCTGATGCGTCAGTCATCCGAAAAGGATATAGTAATTCACAGAGCTGTTAGCAGGAAGATAAAGCTAGGAACAGAATCTTCAAGCCGTTACCCGGCCGCGGGTCCCGGATCCCTTATAGACGGATTGAGAGGAACGAACAGCCTTTCGGACGGATACTGGCTCGGATTCCACCAGAATAATCTTGAAGCAGTAATAGACCTCGGGCAGAACAGTGCAATTAAAAAAATAACCTCAACCTTCCTGCAGAATTACGGCTCCTGGGCTTTTATGCCTGTGGAAATCACTTATTCAGTTTCTAAAGACGGTAAGAATTTTACTGAAGCAGGAGTAATTAAAAATGAGGTGCCTCTGGATCAGAAAGGATTAATAATAAAAGATTTCTCACAAGAGCTTCAGAACACAAAGGCCCGTTATATTAAAGTAAGCGCTAAGAGTATCGGAGTATGTCCGGCAGGGCATCCGGGGGCAGGGCAGAAAGCCTGGCTCTTCTGCGACGAAATTGTTGTTGAGTAAATTTTATGAGGCTGCCTTAGGCAGCCTTGTTTACTATAAAGGAAAAGGTGCGCCATGAAAAAAGCATTATTAGCCGTTGTTGTTTTTCTGCTTCCTCTTATTGCATCAGCGCAGGAAAGCAGGAGTGTAGTTCTTACTGAAGGGCTTGCTCTTAAATCCTTCGATGTATTCAGAAGAAGCATGTTCACTCCGGATCCGGTTGAAGCAATGATTGTTAAAGGGGAGTGGGAAATTCCGGATGCAGGGGATTCAGTAGCCTATGGCAAATCCTATTCTAAATGGAACCGGGTTAGCGCAAATAAAGAAGGGTGGTTCGAAGGGCAGAATCTTAGAGGAGGCTATTTGAGCATTGTGTATAATTCCCCTAAAAAACAGAAAGTGCTCCTTGCCGGATTCGGGCATTCAATGGTTTATGTAAACGGCGCACTCCATTACGGAAACAGATACGGGCAGAAGGAGGTATATGAATCCTGGGAGCCCCGCTTCGATTATTCCTTAATACCCGTTGAGCTTAATAAGGGGAAAAATGAATTCCTTTTTGTAACGGCCGGAAAAATGAAGGCTAAGCTGATCCTTTCCGGTGAAGGAATATTTTTTAATACCAAGGATGCTACGCTCCCCGATATTATTGCAGGGGAGGAATACAGCGGGCTTGGTGCTGTTGTACTTATTAACGCGGAAGATAAAGAATTAAAGGGGGCCTCGGTTATAACTTCAATTGGTGGAAAGAACGAGACTATTGAATGTTCATCAGTTCCCCCTATGAGTGTTAGAAAAATTCCATTCAAGATAGTCCATTCAAACAGCGGATTAAAAGGTAATATTGAGGCAGGATTAAAAATTGTTTCAAAAGATGGGAACAGAGTTCTTGCTGAAGGGAAAGTTACTCTCAGGATATTGAACAAAGGAGATAATCACAAAGTCACATTCGTAAGCGGAATAGACGGCAGCGTTCAGTATTATTCCGTAAATCCGGCACGTAACGACGATGGAACTCCCAAGGCATTATTCCTGTCGGTACACGGTGCATCCGTAGAGGCTATTAATCAGTCCGGTTCATATTATCCAAAGACTTGGGGACATATAGTCTCTCCGACAAACAGAAGGCCATACGGTTTCAATTGGGAGGACTGGGGAAGAATTGACGCAATGGAAGTATACAACAAGGCGCTGAATTCGCTTAAAATAGATCCTGAAAGAATTTATTTAACCGGGCATTCAATGGGAGGGCACGGAACCTGGCATCTGGGAGCTACATATCCCGATAAATTCGCCGCACTCGGTCCGAGCGCCGGATGGATCAGTTTCTGGTCATACCGTGTTAGAGAAAGGAATGAAAATCCTTCTCCTATGGAAGGAATGATTATGCGGGCAACCGGGCCGAGTGACACATACGGATTGTCGGAAAATTATAAACAGCAGGGCATCTATATAATTCACGGCTCAAAAGATGATAACGTACCACCGACTGAAAGCAGGAATATGGTTGAGAACCTGAAGAAATTCCACAGCGATTTTTACTATCACGAACAGCCCGAAGCAGGGCACTGGTGGGATAATTCGGATGAAGAAGGCGCCGACTGTGTAGACTGGGCTCCATTATTCGATTTCTTTGCACGCCATTCTCTTCCCAACAGCAGCATTGTAAGAAAAGTTAGCTTTATAACAGCAAATCCGGGAGTGTCATACAAGAACCACTGGCTGATGATCTTTCAGCAGATTGAACAGCTAAAGTTGAGCAAAGGGGAATTTACATTTGACCCGGGGAAGAACAGGTTTACCGGTAAAACTGAGAATGTAAAGAAGCTTGGGCTAATATGCGATATGGCGGACCTGAAGAGGACTGTGACAATTTATATTGACGATCAGGAGCTCAGCATAAACCTGACAGCGCCTCCGTTCCTTTTGAAGTATGACTGGAAAGGATATTCGCTCGGAATGGAAAAGAATGTCGCTAACGGAATATTGCTTGTTAAGAAAGATGGAAAGTGGGCAATATCAGACAATATAAATACTGAAGAAAAACATCCGGGCAGATACGGCACATTCAAAAGCGCAATTAATAATAATGTAATTTTCGTATACGGAACCAGGGGAACTAAGAAGGAAAATGAATGGGCATTTAATAAATCCAGATACGATGCGGAACAATTCTGGTATCAGGGAAACGGCTCAGTTAAGGTCATAAAGGATACCGATTTAAACCAGACCGGCATTGAAGACGCAAATTATATTATTTACGGTAATGCAGCTACAAATTCGGCCTGGAAACTCCTTCTTGAAGAGAGCCCCGTTCAGGTTAACAAAGGAATTGTTACCATTCAGGGGAAGGAATATAAAGGGGATGATCTTGGATGTTTATTTGTACGCCCGATGAAAGGAAAAGAGAATAGGACTGTTGGTGTTGTTGCCGGCAGCGGACTTACAGGAATGAAACTTACCGACAGGCGCTTATATATGCAGCCCGGATATGCATTCCCCGATTTAATGCTCTTTAATGAGGGCACTTTAACATCGGGCATTGATGGAGTGCTTGCATCCGGATTCTTCGGGCTCGATTGGTCGGTTGATAAGGGAGAAATAATTTATAAGTAAAATATCAGGATAAATAATGAAGTACGGAAAATTCAGTAAAGACGGAAAAGAGTTTATTATTGAGAATGTTGAGACTCCTACACCGTGGATTAATTATCTCTACAACGGAAGGTATTTCTCTACCATATCCAACAACGGCGGAGGGATAAGTTATTTTAAAAGCCCTCTGCACGGAAGGATTACAAGATACAGAATAAATGACGTTCCCCACGACCGTCCCGGCAAATTTATTTACGTTAAGGATGAAGATACAAAGGATATCTGGAGCCTTACCTGGCAGCCGGTTGGTAAAAAGAGGGAAGCATATAAAACTATTCACGGGTTCGGTTATACAAAATCGGAATCTAAGATTAAGGGGATTAAATCCTCTGTCCTCTTTTTTGTACCGCAGGAGGACGACTGCGAAATATGGAAGGCTACACTCTCAAATAAATCGGGAAAGAAGAGAAAACTTACACTTACCGCCTATGTTGAATTTGCTCTCGGTCACGCAATGGTGGATATAATTAATCAATGCGATGACCAGCATTTTAACAGAGTAAATTTTGATAAAAATCTGAATGCATTGTTTGCCACAAAGACTTATTGGGTTACCTCTACAATGGGGACTCAGCAGCAGGAAAATAAAGAGTGGGACCAGTGGGTGTATTTCACTTCAAATCTTCCGGTTAAGAATTATGAAACACTCAGAGAGAGGTTTATTGGTAATTACAGGAATGAGAACAATCCAATTGCTATTGAGAATGATTGCTTCTCAAACCTGGATACGGATTACGGTAACGCTGTCGGGGCAATTCAGGTTGAAGTTGAACTGGAACCGAATGAAACTAAAGATGTAGTCTTTACTCTCGGGGTAATAGAGAAAGAAAGAATTGATGAATTGAAAGATCCGGTCGTCGGTAAGTATAATGATCCTGTGGTTTTAAGCGCGGCGTTTGTGAGAATGCAAAATGAATGGGATTCCTATTTTGCTCATACAAGCATCAATACTCCCGATGAAAATGCGAACGTTTTTATGAATTACTGGACACCATACCAGGCTAAGGTGGCATACGATGTAGGAAGGGTTGCAAGTTTTTATTATTGGGGAATAAGCCGCGGTTTCGGATTCAGGGATACGGCTCAGGATACAATTGCGGCCACGATTTCATACCCGGAAAAGGCGAAAGATAGAATTTGCCTCCTTGCGCGGCAGATGTTCAGCGACGGAAAGGCATATCATCATTTCTATAAGGACGGGCAGGGAGAACTTACCAAGCACGCAGACGACCCTCTCTGGTTCATTCTGGCAGTAACGGATTATATTAAGCAGACGGGTGATGTTTCTATACTCAATAAGGAAGAACCCTTTGTTGATAAAAAAGAGGGGACGATTCTTGACCATTTATTCGCTGCGGTGAATTTTGCCCGTAATAACATCGGCGTGCACAATCTTCCCATTTTCGGAAGGGGAGACTGGAATGATACTCTCGATTATATCGGAGGTGAAAAGGGGGGCGAAAGCGTCTGGGCAGGTATGTTCTATGCCTCTATGCTTAATTACCTAATTGAACTTCTTAACTTTACGGGGGACAAGTCAAGAATTGAAGAAGTTGAATTCGTAAGAAACCGGCTGGTTGATTCTCTTGAAGAGCATTGCTGGGACGGTGAATGGTATATAAGGGCATTTGACGGAGAGAACAATAAAATCGGTTCAAGCGGCAACAAGTATGGAAAAATATTTATTAATACGCAAAGCTGGCCGGTTTTAGCCGGACTGCCGGACCGTGAAAGATTAATCAAGTCCCTTGACAGCGTTAAAAAGGAACTCGATACCCCGTACGGACCCAAGATATGCGCTCCTGCATTCAGGGAGATTAATCCGAAGATTGGTTTAATTACCAGATGTGTATGGGGAAAGAAAGAGAACGGTGCGGTTTTCTGTCATCCTACAACCTGGCTCATTCAGGCTGAAACTCTAATGAGAAGAGGGAATATAGCTTTCGATTATTATAAAAGGCTTCTCCCGAATGCAATAGATGAGGATATATTCAAAGCAGAACCATATGTCTATTCGCAGTATATTACAAGTGACGAGCATGAATCCGCGGGAAGGGCAAGCCACAGCTGGCAGACCGGAACGGCAGCCTGGATGTTCCGCGTGTGTCTGGACCACATAATCGGAGTAAGGGGAACATACAATGGGCTTTTGATTGATCCGGTAATTCCTTCAGAATGGAAAGAATTCTCCTGCCAGCGTATTTTCAGGGGAACAAAATATATTATCAGCTTTTCAAATCCCGAAGGAGTTGAATGCGGTATTAAGCAGATTAAAGTTGACGGTACTGAGATAGAAGTCAAAGTAATTCCCGTTCAGAAAAAGAAGAAATGCAAAGTAGAAGTAATTATGGGAAAATAAAGGAAAGAATTATGAAACGAAACGACAAAAATCCGATTTTAACCAGAGAAGATATTCCCAATATCTATCCAAATATGATAGATGCGACTTCGGTGTTCAATCCCGGGGCAATAAAATTTAAAGACAAATACATTCTTATTCTCAGAGTTCAGAACAGGGGACGCGAAACATTCCTAATGAAAGCCGTTAGCAGCAATGGAATAGATTTTACTCCCGACAATAAACTTATAGAGTTCAAAGGGATTGAAAAAGTAACCGAGAAGATATATCACTGTTATGATGCAAGAGTTACTTTTATTGACGGAAGATATTATCTTATTATTGCAATGGATATGGAAACAAAATGCAGTCTCGGACTTGCAGTAACGGATAATTTTGAAGAATATGAATTTCTCGGTGTTACTTCCGACGAAGACACGAGGAACGGAGTAATATTCCCGGAAAAATTCAATGGGAAATACCTGCGGCTTGAAAGGCCTAATAAAGTACAGCTATCAGGGGGCCCAACCTCCGGCAATACAATAA